>NZ_JAHFPF010000027.1:0-16400 GCF_023259385.1 Brevundimonas sp.
GGGTCACTTCTTGCGGAATTGATCCAGCGAAACGACCTTGGGCGCGTCGTCGCCGCCCAGGGGCGGCACCGGCGTGTCGTCGACCTGCGCGGCGGCCACCTCGGCGGCGATCTCCTCGATCGTCGCGGGGGGCTCGAACTGCAGCAGGAACTGGACCGACGGGTCGTAGAAGCGGGTGACCGCCACATAGGGCATGGCCAGCACCTTGGGCATGCCGCCGAACTTCAGCATGACCGAGAATTTCGTCGGCTCGACCTTCAGGTCCCAGTACTGGTGCTGCAGCACGACCGTCATCTCGTCCGGATATTTGGCGAGGATGTCGGGCGGCACGCTGACGCCGGGCGCCCGGGTCTTGAAGGTGATGTAGAAGTGGTGGGCGCCGGGAATGCCGTCCGGTTCCGCCGCGCGCTCGAGCGCAGAGCGGATCACGCCGCGCAGGGCGTCCTGCGCGAGTTGCTCGTAGTGCATGTCGTCGACGGGGGGCGTCTCTTCGGCCATCGGGCGCCTCAGCTGTTCGGCACCGGGTTTAACCGCGCCGGAGCACGGACGAAAGCCGGAATCTGGGTTAAGCGACGGCCCTGTTCACAAGGTGACGATTGCGGGCGGTTTTGATGAGGAAAGCGCCGGGCTTCTGTTGCCAGGCGCCCGCCCATTCTTGCTTGGGAAGAGGAGGGCGCCTCGGGATGTGGAAAGTGGAGGGCTTCTGTTGCCAGGCGCCCGCCCATTCTTGCTTGGGAAGAGGAGGGCGCCTCGGGATGTGGAAAGTGGAGGGCTTCTGTTGCCAGGCGCCCTCCGGGCCCCGCCCCAGGATCTGAACCCTGAGGACTTAGTTCGGAATTACCGGAACCGCATTACGCGGCGACGGCGTATTCCCCAGCGAAGTTATCGTTCGCAGTTAGAAAATGACCCGATACGGTGGGTCAGGACGAGCGAAAGCAATCCTCTTTACACGTCCGTCGATGCTAGTCGGCCCCGCACTAACCCGCTGATAACCGGGAGAGAATGGTGGAGCCGCCGGGAATCGCACCCGGGTCCGGTCCGCTTATTACAGGCACGTTTATCGCCATAGTCCGGCCGAAACCGAACAGGGGGAATATAGGCGCAAGACGGCCCACTTCCAAGCGCCGTCGGACCGGTCTTAAGTGGCGGCCCCGACTCCATCCACGAACGATCCGTTCCTCACATGCCCGCGATCCCTTCGCCGATGCGTCTGCTCGTTCTCTATGGCCTGCTGTCGCTCGCAGCGGTGGCGCTGGGAGGATGGGTCTGCGCCCTGTCCGGGGTGCCGGCGGGTTCATGGCTGCGGAACGTGGCGGTCTGGCCCATCGGCCTGCTGCTGGCCGGAGCGTTGGCCGCCCTGGCGCGGGAAAGGGCGGCCACCATCCTGCTCGTCGTCGGCGTCGTGATCCTCGGATCCAGTCTGGCCGGAATTCCCCAGGACGGAGTGCGCCGCTGGCTGGATGCCGGGCCGCTGCACATCAACGTCGCCTTCGTCGTTCTGCCGCTGGTGGTGGTCGCCCTGTCGTGGATGCTCCGACACTGGTGGAGCTGGGCTCTGGCCTTCGCCGGGCAGGCCGTGCTGGTCGCCCAGCCCGACGCTTCGCAGGCCACGGCCTTCGGAGCAGGGCTCGCCGTCCTCGCCGTCGTCGCGCCCGCGCCTCGGCCGTGGCGGATCGGCCTGGTCCTGCTGGCGTCCGGCCTGGCCCTGGTGAGCTGGTTCCGGCCTGATCCCCTGGAAGCTGTCGCCGAGGTCGAGGAGATCATCGCCCTGGCCAGTGCGGTTTCGCCCGTCCTCGCCGTCCTGGCCGTCACGCTCATCGCCGGGGCTTCCGCGGCGCCCGCCCTGGCCGCGCGGGGAATACCCGCCGGCGACGCGGGCCTGGCGCTTTCGGCCTATATGCTGGTCGCCGCCGCCACGACCGTCCTGGGCGCCTTCCCCGTGCCGCTGCTGGGCGTGGGGATGAGCCCGATCCTCGGCTTCTGGCTGGGCGTCGGCCTGTTGGCGGCGCGTCTCAGATCCGCGCCCATCCCGGCGTCTGGTTCCTGAACCAGGTCAGTTGCCGCTTGGCGTAGTTGCGCGTCGCCTGACGGGTGGCGTCGATGGCCTGGTCCAGGGTGGTCTCGCCCGCCAGGTGGGCGGCGAACTCGCGTACGCCGACGGCCTTCGTCGCGGGCAGGTTCGGCGACAGGTCGCGCGCGACCAACGCCCGCACCTCCTCCAGCGCCCCCTGTTCGACCATCTGCCCGACCCGCAGATCGCAGTGGGCGTAGAGGGCGGCGCGGTCCGGCTCGACCACCATTCCCGTCCAGGATCCGGGCGCCAGCAGGGGCGTGGTGTCGGCGGTCCAGTCGCTGAGCGCCCGGCCGGTGTGCTCGGCCACCGCCATGGCGCGGGTCAGGCGCTGGCGGTCGCCGCTCTCGATGCGGGCCTCGGCCTGCGGGTCGCGTTCGGCCAGCCGGCGGCGGAAGGCGGTCTCCCCCTCGGCGTCGAAGGCGGCTCCGGCGGCGTCGCGCGCCTCCAGCGGGATGTTGGGAATATCCGCCAACCCCTTGGTCAGGGCCGTGAAATACAGACCCGTGCCGCCGACCAGCAGGGCCGGGCGGCCGGCCTGGGCCAGCTCCGCCAGCACCGGCAGGACCGCGCGGCTCCAGCGCCCGACGGACCAGGCCTCGGCGGCGTCGGCCACGCCGTACAGCCGGTGCTCGGCCTGCGCCTCGTCGGCCTCGGACGGACGGGCGCTCAGCACCCGCAGGTCGGCGTAGAGCTGCTGGCTGTCGGCGTTGACGATCACGGCCCCGGTCCGTGCGGCCGTCTCCAGCGCCAGCCGGGACTTGCCCGAGGCGGTGGGGCCGGCGATGAGCGTGATGGAGGGGTGGGACAATTCGAGGCTCGCGGGGCGGGTCGTCCGGCGATAGAACGCAGGCCCCGCAGCCGCAACCCGCTGGACCTTTCGCCTTGCCCGATAAAGCCGCCGTCATCGCCGCCCTCGACGCCATCCTCGACCCGAAGTCCGGGCAGGGGCTGATGGCCGCCGGCCTGGTGCAGGGCCTGACCGTCGCGGACGACCGCGCAGGCTTCGTCATTGAGGTCCCGGCGGGCGACACCCGGCTGTACGCTCCGGTTCGCGACGCCGCCGAGGCCGCCTTGAAGGCGCTGCCCGGCATGGCCCGCGTCTCGGTCGTCCTGACCGCCGAGGCCGTCGCCGCGACGCGGCCCGTGCGAACCGCCTCCCTCTCGCCCCAGGCCGTCGACCAGACCCGCGCCAAGGCTCCGGCGCCTACGGATCGACCCGCCCACGTCCGCCGCGTCCTGGCCGTCGCCTCGGGCAAGGGCGGGGTCGGAAAGTCCACGGTTTCGGTCAATCTGGCCGCCGCCCTGGCCGCACGCGGCCTCTCCGTCGGCCTGCTGGACGCCGACGTCCACGGGCCGTCGATCCCGACCATGCTCGGCCTCTCGGGCAAGCCGGAATACGTCGACGGCATGATGCAGCCGCACCTGACCCGGGGGCTCAAGGCCATGTCGGTCGGTCTGCTGACCCGGGCCGAGGACGCCATGGTCTGGCGCGGCCCCATGGCCTCGCAGGCCCTGACCCAGATGCTGACCCAGACCCGCTGGGGCACGGAGGACGCGCCGCTCGACATCCTCGTCGTCGACCTGCCGCCCGGCACCGGCGACATCCAGCTGACCCTGATCCAGAAGACGCCGCTGGACGGCGCCGTCATCGTCACCACCCCGCAGGAGGTGGCGCTGGCCGACGCCCGCCGCGCCCACGCCCTGTTCCAGAAGGTCAACGTCCCGACTCTGGGCCTGATCGAGAACATGAGCGGCGATGTCTTCGGGCGGGGCGGAGGCGAGGCCGAGGCCGGTCGCCTCGGCGTGTCCTTCCTCGGCGACGTGCCGCTGGACGCCGCTGTGCGCACGGGCGGCGACGCCGGGGCGCCGGTCGTGCTGGCCGATCCGAACGGCGCCGTGGCCTTGCGGTTCGCGGGCTTCGCGGAAGCGGTCAGCGAAAAACTCGGCCTCTGAGGGTTTCCAAAAGAAACTTTATTCGCCACCTTGCCGGTTCCAGTCTTCCTTGAGAGCCGATCCATGTCCGTCGACGCCCTGTTCCGTCCCTTCACCATCAAGGGACTGACGCTGCCCAACCGCATCGTCATGGCGCCGATGGACCCGGTCCTTCTCGCCCAACGGCATCCCGTCGGAGGGCGTGCCCGGCTACTATCGCCGCCGCGCCGAGGGCGGGGTGGGCCTGATCGTCACCGAGGGCACGGTGGTGGAGCGTCCCGCGGCCCGCAACGACGCCGCCGTCCCGGTCTTCCATGGCGAGGCCCTGCCGGAATGGCAGAAGGTCGTTCAGGAGGTCCACGCCGCGGGCGGTCTGATCGCGCCCCAGATCTGGCACGTCGGCGCCGCGCGGGGCCAGGGCGCCGAGTGGGAGCCGCTGGGCAAGGTCGACAGCCCCTCGGGCCTGGTCGGCCTGGGCAAGCCCAAATACGAGGCCATGACCGACGAGGACATCGCCGACACCATCGCCGCCTTCGGCCGCTCGGCCCGCGCCGCACGGGAGCTCGGCTTCGATGCGGTCGAGATCCACGGCGCCCACAGCTATCTGATCGACCAGTTCTTCTGGAATGTCCTGAACGTTCGCACTGACCAGTGGGGCGGCTCGACCATCGGCGAGCGCTCGCGCTTCGGCCCCGAGGTGGTGCGCGCCGTCCGGGAAGGCGTTGGCCCCGACCTGCCCCTGATCCTGCGCCTGTCGCAGTGGAAGGGCGGCGCCTATGACGCCAAGAACG
Source organism: Brevundimonas sp. (assembly GCF_023259385.1). GTDB lineage: Bacteria > Pseudomonadota > Alphaproteobacteria > Caulobacterales > Caulobacteraceae > Brevundimonas. Next base: position 4,798 of record NZ_JAHFPF010000027.1, read on the forward strand.
CCCACGATCCGGCGGAGCTGGAGCAGTGGCTGTCGCCGCTGGCCGAGGCGGGCGTGGACGTCTTCCACTGTTCGCAGCGTCGCTTCTGGGAGCCGGAGTTCGAGGGGTCGGACCTGAATTTCGCCGGCTGGACCAAGAAGGTCACCGGCCTGCCGACCATCACCGTCGGCTCGGTCGGGCTGGATGGGGAGTTCATCGCGGCCTTCGGCGGCGCGGGCTCAAAGCCGGCCTCGCTGGACGGGCTGATCGAACGGCTGGAGCGCGAGGAGTTCGACCTCGTCGCCGTTGGCCGCGCCCTGCTGGCCGATCCCCGCTGGGTCGAGAAGATCCGCGAGGGCCGTCATGACGAGCTGATGGATTTCGAACGTCAGGCGATGCTGACGCTCAGCTAGGCCGCTTCACTCCGGCTCGATCACCACGGCGGTGCCGTAGGCCAGCACTTCGGTGATGCCGGGCATGATCTCGTTGGCGTCGTAGCGCATGGCCAGGATGCCGTTGGCGCCCATCTGCTCGGCGTGCTGGATCAGTTCGGACAGGGCCTCGGCCCGCGAGGTCTCGGCCAGTTTCACATAGGCGCCGACGCGGCCGCCCAGCATCGACTGCAGGCCGCCGACCATGTCGCTGACGGCGTTGCGCGAGCGCACGGTGATGCCGCGCACGGCGCCGATGGTCTTCACGATCCGATAGCCCGGGGCGTCGTTGGTGGTCACGATCAGCATGGTCAGCGCCTTTCAAGGGTGCGGAAGACGAACGCGTGGTCGTCCTTCTCGCCCGCAGGATGCGCTTCGGATGTGACTTCCGTCCACTGGCTCTCGTCGAAGGCCGGAAACAGGACGTCGCCCTCGGGCGCCGCGTCGACCTCGGTGATGTAGAGCCGTTTGGCGCGGGGCAGGGCGGCTTCGAACAGGCCCGCGCCGCCGATCACGCACAGCTCGTCGACGCCATCGTCCTGGGCCGTCTCTCGGGCGATCTCGATGGCCTCGTCCAGCGTCCGGCAGACCAGCGCGCCCTTGGCCTGGCCGTCGTCGCCCCAGCCCTCGTCGCGGGTCAGGATCACGTTCAGCCGGCCGGGCAGGGGCCGCAGCGGCAGGCTCTCCCAGGTCTTGCGGCCCATGATGCAGGGCTTGCCGATGGTGATGGCCTTGAACCGCTGCAGGTCGCTGCGCAGCCGCCACGGCAGGTCGCCGTCGCGCCCGATCACGCCGTTCGAACCCCGGGCGACGACAAGGGCGATGATGGGCAGGGGCAAGCGGACCTCGAACGAAACAGGCGGCGGCCCGTGCGGCCGCCGCCTGTTCTTACGCCATCAGGCGGCCGGTTCCAGCACCTTGAAGCGGAACAGCAGGGCGCCGATCACCGCGCCGACGGCCGGGGCGACGAAGAAGGCCCAGACCTGCGCCAGGGCCTCGCCGCCCTGCAGCAGAGCGGGGCCGAAGCTGCGCGCCGGATTGACCGAGACGCCCGTCACCTGGATGCCGACGATGTGGATCACCGCCAGGGTCAGGCCGATGGCCAGGCCGGCGAAGGCGCCGTGGCCCTTGTCGCCGGTGACGCCCAGGATCACCACCACGAAGATGGCCGTGGCCACGACCTCGAAGACCAGCGCCGCGTGCAGGCCGTAGCCGCCCGGCGACCCGGCGTCGAAGCCGTTGGCCCCCAGGCTGGTGAAGCCGGTCTTGGCGATCAGCCCGATGATCGCCGCGCCGGCGACCGCGCCCAGGAATTGCGCGACCCAGTACAGGCCCATGTCCTTCAGCGACATCCGCCCGGCCACGAAGGCGGCCAGGCTGACCGCGGGGTTCACATGGCAGCCCGACACCGGTCCGATACCATAGGCCATGGCCACGATCGCGAACCCGAAGGCCAGGGCGATGCCCAGCTGGCCGACATGGTCGAACCCGCCCAGAACCGCCGCCCCGCACCCGAACAGCACCAGAACCATCGTGCCGACGAACTCGGCCGAAAACGTCTTCACCACGGCAACCTCCCCGTTGCTACGGCCCCGCCTCGCGCGGGGTCGATCGCGACGGTGCGCCGAGTCTCAAGGTGACGCTAGGTTGCAGGAACGCCGGTCTTCGACCGGGCCGGCGCGACGGCCCGACGTCGATGTCCGCCGCTGGGAACGGTCAAGGTTCTCATCCGCTTCAAGGGGCCCACGTCCCCCTCAGTGCGAGATCCGCATGCGCAAATACCTTCCCGCCATCGTCACCGGCGCCGTCGTCACGGTGGTGGTCGGTTTTCTCCTGGGCCTGATCGGCTTCCATGGTTTCGCCGCCTGGTATGTCCCGCTCATCGCGGGCCTGTTCACCGGCTACATCATGGCCAATCTGCAGGGGACGAAGGCGGGGCCCGCCGCTTCGGAAGAGCAGAAGGCGGCGGTGCTGGCGTTTCGCCCCTCGCCGGGCAAGGCCCTGATCATCGTCCATCGGCAGGGCTTCGTCGGCAAGGCGGCGGGCATGGAGGTGGCGCTGGACGACCGCGTGCTGGGTCAGCTCAAGTCGCCCCAGTTCACGGCGGTGGAGGTCGATCCCGGCGCCCACACGCTCAGCGTCGGCTTCGTCGGCCTGGCCGCCGCCCAGAACAAGCGCGAAATCGTCCAGGTCACGGTGGTCGAGGGTCAGGTGGTCGCCTACCGCGCCACCATCTCGATGGGCATGGGCAAGAACACCATCAAGGTCGAGCGCGACGATGACGTCGGGACCCTGGCCGACGACCTGCGGCGGATGAAGATGGTCGCGCCGGCGACGGCCTGATCGATCAGGGTTGCGCCGGCGCCGTCTCCAGCCAGTGCAGCCACTTCCGCTGCATAGCCGCCTCGATGTCGATGTCCGCGGCCCGGCAGTAGATGAGCAGCATGCCCAGCACGTCGGCGGCCTCGTCGCCCAGCTTGTCGTGATCCGCCGCGCCGCGCGCCCGGCCCGTGACGCGCAGATGCTCGGCGACCAGTTCGCCCAGTTCCTCCTGCACCTTCAGCAGGGCCCAGTCGCCGGACGCCGCCTTGTCGCGGTCGATGCCGTGCTCACGGGCGTAGATGTCGGAGATGCGCAGGACGGAGTCCTGCAGACCCTTGAGATCGAGGGACATTAGACCGCAACCGGCGCCTTGATGTGCGGCCAGGGCTGATAGCCCTCCAGCACGAAGTCCTCCAGCCGGTAGGCGAACAGGTCGTCCCTCGGCCTGATGGTCATCGTCGGCAGGGGCAGGGGCTGACGGCTCAGCTGCAGCTCGGCCTGTTCGATGTGGTTCAGGTACAGGTGGGCGTCGCCGAAGGTGTGCACGAACTCGCCGGGCTCCAGCCCCGTCACCTGCGCCATCATGATCGTCAGCAGGGCGTAGCTGGCGATGTTGAACGGCACGCCGAGGAAGACGTCGGCGCTGCGCTGGTACAGCTGGCAGCTCAGCTTGCCGTCGGCCACGAAGAACTGGAACAGGCAGTGGCAGGGCGGCAGGGCCATGTCGTCCACGTCGGCCGGGTTCCAGGCCGAAACGATGTGGCGGCGGCCGTTCGGATTGGTCTTCAGGCCGTGGACCAGCTTCTCGATCTGGTCGATCACGCGGCCGTCCGGGGCGGACCACGAGCGCCACTGCTTGCCATAGACGGGGCCGAGCTCGCCCTCGGCGTTGGCCCATTCGTCCCAGATGCTGACGCCGTTTTCCTTCAGCCAGCCGATATTGGTCTCGCCGCGCAGGAACCACAGCAGCTCGACGATGATCGAGCGCAGGTGCAGCTTCTTGGTCGTCAGGACCGGGAAGCCCTTGGACAGGTCGAACCGCATCTGGCGGCCGAACACGCCCAGCGTCCCGGTGCCCGTCCGGTCGTCGCGCTGCGCCCCGTTCTGCAGGATGTCGCGCAGCAGGTTCAGGTACTGCCACTCGGGATGATCCGCCGGGATCGCTCCCGTGCGGGCCTGAATGTCAGCGGCGAGGAACTGGGCGGTCATCCACACAGGTTGCCTGATTCGAGCGGGAACCGCGCCTCCATGATTCGCCTTTGCACAGGACAGTCCCCAGGGACGCCGGGAATCGCCATGTCTGATGTCGCCGTGCTGCTGATCGCCCTCGTCGCCTTGGCCGTCGGCTTCGGCCTGGGCCGCTTCACCGCGGGCCGGCGGGGCGATCCCAGCGACGTCAGCCGCCTGCGCCGCCAAGCCGGGGCACGGGCGTCGCTGGCCTCGACCCTATCAGCGGCGCCCCCGCCGGCTTCCGAACCGCTCACCGTGCCGCCCGAGGTGCATCACCACCTGCAGAACGGCGCGCTGATCAACGCCATCAAGGCGCTGAAGGACGCCAACCCGGGGATGGGGTTGAAGCAGGCCAAGGATACGGTCGAGGCCTACGCCCGGCGCAACGGTCTGACCTGACGCGGTCAGCCCCCGAAGCCGCCGCCGTCCAGGAACGCCTGCTCCTCCGCCGTCGTCGTCCGCCCAAGGCAGGCGTTGCGGTGCGGGAAGCGGCCGAAGCGGACGATGATGTCCCGGTGGACGTGGGCGTACTTCAGCGTCTCGGGCATGTCGCCGCACAGGGGCAGAAGCGCGTCCTGATCCTCCAGAACCTCGGAATGCATCAGCGGCATCACCAGGAACTGGCGCAGGTCGGGGGCGAAGGTCGACAAATAGCCGCGCGCGATCGCCGCCTTGGCGAACGCCAGCGCCAGGGGATCGGTGGCGAACTGGTGCGCCGAGCCGCGGAAGCTGTTGCGGGGGTATTGGTCCAGCAGGATCATCAGGGCCAGAGCGCCTTCCGGCGTCTCTATCCAGTCGTCATGCCGGCGGGCCGCCGCGTCCCAGTGCCCGGCCTTGAGCCTATGGCGGAACAGGGCGTCGAACGCCTCGTCCTTCTTGTACCACTTGTCGGGTCCGGCCTCTTTCCAGAAGCCGACGACGTCGGAAGGCGTTAGATCGTTGCTCATGACCCAGCACATAGCCACGCCTCTGCCCGCGTTCCATGACCGGGACTGCGATCTGTCCATAATTCAGCGCAGGCGCGTGGCCGTGATCGGTTACGGCAGCCAGGGCCGGACCCATGCGCTGAACCTGCGCGACTCGGGCGTCGCCGACATCGTCATCGGCCTGAAGGCGTCGTCGGCGACCCGGGCGAAGGCCCAGGCCGACGGCTTCCCCGTCCTGACGGCGGGCGAGGCGGCGGCGGACGCGGACGTGGTCGCCGTCATGGTCTCGGACGAGGCGCACCGTGACCTGTGGCGCGACGAACTGGAGCCCAACATCCAGCCCGGCGCGGCGCTGATCTTCGCCCATGGCCTGTCGGTGCGGTTCGGGCTGGTGGCGCCGCGCGCCGACCTGGACGTCATCCTGGCCTCGCCCAAGGGGATCGGGCCGCGCATCCGCGACCTGTACGAAGCCGGGGAGGGGGTCTTCTGCCTGTTCGGGGTGCATCAGGACGCCTCGGGCGGGGCGCACGCCCTGGGGCTGTCCTACGCCGCGGCGCTGGGCTGCGGCCGCAAGGGCATTCTGGAGACCACCTTCGCGGCGGAGTGCGAGAGCGACCTGTTCGGCGAGCAGGTGGTCCTGTGCGGCGGCGTGGCCGAACTGGTCGACGGCGCCTTCATGAAGCTGGTGAACGCCGGCTATCCGCCCGAGGTGGCGTGGTTCGAATGCTTCTACGAGCTGAAGCTGGTCACCGACCTGATGTTCGAAAAGGGCGTCGCCGGCGCCTTCGGGCGAATCTCCAACACGGCCGAGTACGGCGCCTATCTGACCGGGCCGCGCATCATCGGGGACGCCTCGAAGGCGGCCATGGACGAGGTGCTGTCCGAGGTCCGGTCCGGCGCCTTCGTACGCAAGCTGATGACCGACTACGACGCCGGCTCGCCGGAGCTGCTGGCCCGCCGCAAGGCCCTGGGCGAGCGCACCATCGAGCGCGTCGGGGCGCATCTGGCGGACGTGGCGTCCAGGGCGGGGGGCTGAAACGAAAAGAGCGCCCCAGGCCAAGACCTTTGGGGGCGCTCATTCGCTCGCTTCCAGGGGCTTCGGGAACCCCTTGAAAGAATGGTCGGAGTGAGAGGATTCGAACCTCCGACCCCTGCGTCCCGAACGCAGTGCTCTACCAGGCTGAGCCACACTCCGACTTGAGGAGGGGGCTTATAGCGACGGGTTTTCCCCCCCGCAAGCGCCGAAACGGCCTTCCCGAAAATAGTCTGGACAGCCCCGAAAGCCTCACAACGCCATTGCTCGAAAAGACCTATTGCGTCCGGCGCGACCTTGGCGTATCCGACCGCCTCCTCGCTTCCGGGCGGGGCTGCGCCGGACCTGCTGGGGAATGGTGTAATGGTAACACTACGGTTTTTGGTACCGTCATTCTAGGTTCGAGTCCTAGTTCCCCAGCCATCCGCCTCGTCCTCTGACAGGCCCTCCCACGAACCGCTCGCGACAGCGCGGCGCGTTCCTCTGACCGGCTCGCCGCGTGTGCGGCTCTCCAGTTGCGGAAACGGGGCGGTCGACGCCCGAGGTGCGGGCGTGTGCGGCGATGTTCAGGTGTCGGGAGTGCGAGGTCATCCTTCAGGAGGGACGCAATTGGCATGCGTCCTATGCGGCCCGGAACTATCGCCACTGCATGGACTGCGCCCGGGCCTACTCGCGGCGGCGCTACGGCCGGATCAAGCCGACGGTGAAGCGCCGGGTGCCGACCGCGCCGGACATGGCCGCCGCCCGCATGGGCCGGACGCGCCGGGAGTGGACGACCGCCAACCGCGCGGTCCTCGCCCGCGAGCGCCGGGACAGGACCGCGGACCGCGAGGCCTAGTGCGTCGGCGCCGTCTCGAGCGGCAGGCGGATGCGCACGCCCACGCCGGCGCCCGGCGCCGTTTCGACGGCGATGGAGCCGCCCAGGTGCTCGACCAGACCGTGGACCAGGGCCAGGCCCTCGCCGGGCTCGATGACATCCGCGCCGACGCCCGAATCGCGGACCACCAGGCTGACCCCGCCGACCGCGCGCGAGAAGGCGACGGCGATGGAGCCGCGCCGATCGTCGGGGAAGGCGTGACGGCAGGCGTTGGAGATCAGCTCGTGAGTGATGATGGCCATCGGCAGCAGATGGCTGTCCGGCAGCAGGGTGGCTTGGCCGCGCACGTTCAGCCGCACGGGGCGGCCTTCGCAGGCCCGGCTCCAGAAGGCGGCGACGTCGTCGAGATAGCCGGCGAAGTCGAGCGGCCCTTCGGCGGTCATGCGGCGGCTGATCAGCTGCATGGCGGCGGTGACGTCGCTGAGCCAGGTCAGGTGGCGGATGCTCTCCGGATCCCTGACGCTGCGCAGGCGAATCCCCACCAACGTCTGCAGGAGCTGGTAGCCGCCGAGCAAGCGTCGCTCGAGCTCGACAATTCGGTCTTCCGCTACCGCGGCCATCGTTCCCCCAACGATTGAAAAGGCCGGAAATTCTTACTCCACGCCGAACCAAATAGCCAATCGCGCGTTCGACCGTCCGCTAGCGGACACAGTAGTGGTAAAGAGGTCTGGTTAGCGTTGGGGGTGTGGAGTTGTCCGACCTGCCTGACCTTCGGGTCATGATTGTCGAAGACCAGGCGTTGCTGGCGATGGAGCTCGAACTCGTGCTGGGCGAGTCCGACTGCGATGTCGTGGGCTGCGCCATGGACAAGGCGGGCGCGTTCGCGATCGCCGAGCGCGAGCGGCCGGACCTGGCGCTGATCGACGTGAACCTGCTGGACGGCATCACCGGCCCGCAGATCGCCCAGCGAATCGTCGGCGAGTACGGCACGGCCGTGGTGTTCCTGACCGCCAACCCCGAACAGATCCCGGAAGGCTTCGCCGGCGCCCTGGGCGCGGTGTCCAAGCCGTTCGACGAGCACACCATCCGCGCCGTGGTGAACTTCGCCCGCCAGTTCATCCTGCACCGGACGGTCGGCGAGCCCCCGCGCCGGTTCCGCCTGGCGCCGTGGCTGACCACCCCGCCGGACGACATCGCCCCGCACTGAGGGCGCGCTGTCAGAGCCGCAGGCCCTCGCCCTCTGGCGGGCGGCCGTCGGGCGTCAGGTCCAGCTGCATCAGGACCACGTCGATCCAGCGGTCGAACTTCCAGCCGGTCTCGCGCCACACTCCGGCCTCGCGGAAGCCGGCGGCCTTGTGCAGGGCGATGGAGGCCGTGTTGGCGCTGTCGCCGATGGCGCCGACGAGGTGGCGAAGACCCATGACGCGCGCCCGGTCGATCAGGGCCTGCATCAGGGCCCGGCCGATCCCCCGTCCCCGCGCTTCGGGGGCGAGGTAGACCGACAGCTCGACGCAGTAGCGGTAAGCGGGGCGCAGCCGGAACGGGGACAGGTAGGCGTAGCCGATGACCGCGCCGTCCAGCTCGGCCGTCAGCCAGGGCAGGTCCAGCGCCCGGACCCCGGCCAGGCGCGACGCCATCTCGGCCTCGTCCGGCGGGACCAGTTCGAAGGTCGCCGTACCGTGCAGGACCTCGTCCGCATAGATGGCGGTGATCGCCGGCAGGTCGGCGGCGACGGTGTCGCGCAGGATGGGGATCATCGGTTCGCTCGCGGGGCTCAGGCCTGTTCCCAGCCCTTCTGGATCGACCAGATGGCGAAGGCGTAGACCACGGCGATGTCCTTCAGATAGTCGAACCGGCCCGACGAGCTGAAGTGGCCGGCGGTCATGTTGATCTTGAGCAGGACCGGCTTGCCCGAGGTCGTGGCGGGCCGCAGCTTGGCGACCCACTTCTCGGGCTCCCAGTAGGTGACGCGCGGGTCCGACAGGCCGCCGGTGGCCAGCACGGCCGGATAGGCCTTGGCCTCGACCTGGTCGTAGGGGCTGTAGCTGAGCATGTAGTCGTAGGCGGCGGGATCGGTGATCGGATCGCCCCACTCGGGCCATTCGCCGGGCGTCAGCGGCAGGCTGACATCCGACATGGTGTTGATGACGTCGACGAAGGGCACGTCGCCGATGACCCCGGCCCAGAGGTCGGGACGCATGTTGTTGATCGCCCCCATCAGCAGGCCGCCGGCCGAGCCGCCGTGGGTGACGATGTTTCCGGCGCGGGCGTAGTTCTTGTCGATCAGGTGTTCGGCGGCGGCGATGAAGTCGGTGAAGGTGTTCTTCTTGGTCATGCGGCGCGCGGCCAGGAACCAGCCCCAGCCCTTGTCCGACCCACCCCGGATGTGGGCGATGGCGTAGATGAAGCCGCGATCCACCAGCGACAGCCGGTTGGTGTTGAAACCGGCGCCCATCGGGATGCCGTAGGAGCCGTAGCCGTAGAGCAGGACCGGCGCCGAGCCGTCCACCGGCGTCGACTTGCGGCGCAGGATGGTGACCGGGACCAGTTCGCCGTCGGAGGCGGGGGCGTTCAGCCGCTCGACGACATAGTCGGCGATGTTGTGGCCCGACGGGACCTCCTGCGTCTTGCGCAGGGTCCGCTCGCGCGTCTCCATGTTGTAGTCGAAGGTCTGCGCGGGGGTGGACGGCGAGGTGTAGACGTACCGCGTCATCGGCGAGTCGTATTCGTAGGTCCCGCCCAGCCCCAGGACATAGGCGGGCTCGTCCACGGCGATGGCGTGCTCCTCGCCCGCGCGGGTGCGGATGACGATGCGGGTGTTGGCCTCGTGGCGCTCGACCCGGGCCAGGTGGCCCGAGAAGGCGGCGACCGATTCGATCAGGCGACCGGCGGTGAACGGCACCAGATCGGTCCAGTTGGCGCGGCCCGGGGCGTCGGTGGGGGCGGTGACGATCTTGAAGTCCACGGCGCCGTCGGCGTCGGTGCGGATGACCCAGCGGTCGCCCCAGTGGTCGGCGTCATAGCGCAGGGCCTCGCGGCGCGGCTCGATCAGGACCGGGGCCGCCTCCGGCCGGTCGGCGGGGACGTAGCGCCATTCCGACTGTTCGCCGTTGGCCGAGGTGATGAGGATGTATTTGAAGTCCGCGCTGACCTGCAGACCCATGTACATGCCGTCGTCCGGCTCTTCATAGACGGTGGTGATGTCGCCGCCGGTCACCCGGCGCTTGAGGATCTTGTCCGAGCGGCCGTTGTCGTCGCGGTTGATCCAGAAGATCCAGTCGCCGTCCGCCGAGAAGGCGAGGCCGCCCATGGCGCTTTCGATCGGCGCGCCGACGGACTGGCCCGAGGCCACGTCCTTGATGAAGATGCGGTAGACCTCGGAGCCCTGCGCGTCCTCGGCATAGGCGAACAGGCGGTGGTCGCGGCTGTGTTCGGTCTCGCCGACCGAGGAATAGGCCTTGCCCTCGGCGAGGGCGTTGGCGTCCAGCAGGACGATCTCGCCGGTCGTCTGTCCCTTCGGGCGGCGGCAGTAGAGCGGGTGCTGCTGGCCAGCCTCAAAGCGGGTGTAGTACTCCCACGGGCCGTCGGGCAGGGGGACGGAGCTGTCGTCCTCCTTGATGCGGCCCTTCATCTCCTCGAACAGCTCCTGCTGGAGCGGCTCGGTCGAGCGCATCATGGCCTCGCGATAGGCGTTCTCGGCGGTCAGGTGGTCCTTGACGTCGGCCTTGATGAGCGATGGGTCGCGCAGGACCTGCTGCCAGTTGTCGTCCTTCATCCACTGATAGTCGTCGGTCCGGGTGCGGCCCAGCTGTTCGATGGTGACGGGGATCTTCTTGGCGACGGGCGGGACAGGCGCGTTGGGCATCGAGGCTCCGGTAGGGGACTTGGCGTGGGCCATGGCGGGGAGGGCGGTCGCGGCGAGCGCGGCGGAGGCGGTGGTCAGCAGGTCGCGGCGATTCATCTCAAGTCTCCCCCGGATGGACGGCGGACCTTGTGCGTCCCGGCCCCGCGCCGTCAAATGAACAAACGCCCGTGGCCCCGGTATGCCGATGTTCGATCTTCAGGTCCCGCCCGAACCCGTCCAGGATCCGCCTGTCGCCGAGGTGGTGCAGGCCGCGCCCGTCTGGGACCTGACCGTCGGCCTGATCAAGGCGACGGTGCAGCTGGACCAGCCGATCAACGCCACGGAGCGCAAGGTGGGCACGGCCTTCCTGATCAACGCCCCCACCCCGGACGGGACGCCGCGCACGGTGCTGGTCACCGCCGCCCATGTGCTGGACGGCATGCCGTCGGCGCAGGCGCGGATCGGCTGGCGGGTCGAGACCCCGGACGGCGGCTGGCGGTTCGCGCCGCAGCCCCTGCGCATCCGCGAGGACGACGGCGATCCGCTGTGGACCAAGCACCCCGAGCGCGACATCGCGGTCATGGCCATCACCGCCCCGCCCGAGTTCGCCGAGGCGGCCATCCCGCTGGGCTGGCTGGCCAACGCCTATGCGCTGGACGCCTGGCAGGTGGGGCCGGGCGACGAGCTGATGACCCTGGGCTATCCGCATGGGTATTCGGCCAATACGGCGGGCTTCCCGATCCTGCGGACCGGGCGGGTGGCGTCCTGGCCGCTGACCCCGATCCGGGCCTTCCCGACCTTCCTGCTGGATTTCAACGTCTTTCCCGGCAACTCGGGCGGGCCGGTGTTCTGGACCCCGTCGGCGCGCAAGCTGCCCGGCACGGCCCAGCCCGAGCACCCCTTCATCGCCGGGGTGCTGGTGCAGGAGATGCGGGTCGGCGGCGAGACGGTGGGCATCGGGATCGTGGCCCATGCGGACTATGTGCGCGAGGCGATCGCGGTGATGGATGGGGCGGTTCCG
>NZ_JAHFPF010000027.1:16410-20487 GCF_023259385.1 Brevundimonas sp.
GATCGTCATTCCGGCTCGCTCTCCCACACCGCTTATCCCGGCGAACGCCGGGACCCCGTCCTGTCCAGGGTGACACGAGCCCCTGAACTGACGGCGTGAGGTCAGTCCGGCGCCGCTCATCACCCAAAGCACCGGGTCCCGGCGTTCGCCGGGATGAGCGGAGATGAAGAATGTGGGTGTGGTGGGGGTTCTCGGCAGCCTCATCGTCGCCTTCGTCTCTCGCGGAAGGTCCGGCGGCGGTCGGAATTGGGCGCGAGCCCTGGAACGACCGGCTTGGAAACTTCTTTTGGCGTTTCGGAAAAAAGCGAGTGCGAAGAGTGCGGATGGCCGTGCAGCCGTCCGGCCTTCACGCGGGCGGCGAAGCGCAGCGCGCGCAGGGCTTTCATGACGAGACGGCCCCAGTCGCGGGCGGCGCGGGCGCGGCGCTGACGGCGGGCCGCGGTCCGTTGCTCGACGGCGAAGCGATGGATCGCCCGCATGTCCGCAGAGCCGTCGTCGAGGAGGAATGGGCTGATCATGCCCGACAGGATGACACGGCCATGCGTCGGGATTGGACGTAGGGAGGTGAACCGGTGTGAAGACGCCGGCGAGGTTACGGCGATTTAACTCGTGGTTCCCGGACAACCGCCGCCAAGCTCCAGGCTTGGGAGAGCGCACATGAACCGACGTGAATTGCTGGCGGGCTCTCTCGGGGGCGCGGCCCTGGTCGGCCTCGGGCCCGTGCAGGCGCAGGGCCGGACGCCTCGACGCTTCATGGTGGATGCGCTGGCGATCGGCGGGGCGGGATCGGTGGACGGTCCGGAAGTCCTGGCCGCCGGAATGGATGCGCTGGTCCTGGACATGACCATCTTCCCGCGCGCGCAAGGGGAGGCGACGGCGGCCCTGTCGGCGTGGAACGCCCGCGTGGCGGAGGACGGCGCGGCGTTGAGCCTCATCCGCAAGGGGGCTGATTTCCAGGCCGCCCGGGACGCCGGCAAGCTGGGCGTGGTCATCGCGTGCCAGGACGCGTCGATCCTGGGACCGTCGGTCATTTCCTATTCCGACCGGAACCTGGAGGCTCTGAGAGCCATGCACGCCGCGGGGCTGAGAATCCTCCAGCTGACTCACAACGAGAGGACCGGCGCGGGCGACGGCTTCATGGAGCCCCAGGACGGCGGCCTGTCGTTGCTGGGCGCCCGGGTCGTGGAGGAGATGGGCCGGCTGGGCGGCCTGATCGACCTGTCCCATTGCAGCGAGCGGACGACCATCGAGGCCATCCGCCTGTCCGCCGGACCGATCGCCGTCACCCACGCCGGCTGCCGCGCCTTGCACCCCAGCCTGCGCAACAAGACGGACGAGGCGATCCGGGCGCTGGCGGACAAGGGCGGCTTCTTCGGCGTCTTCATGATGAGCCGCTGGCTGACGGACCGCGACACCTCCTCGGTCGAGGACGTCGTGGATCACATCGACCATGTGGTGAAGATCGGCGGCGTCGAGGTCGCGGGGTTCGGCAGCGACCAGCCGGCGATGGGCGACCCCAGTCCCCAGGCCGCCAAGGTCGCCCGGCTAGCCGACTATCAGGCCCGGAACCTGGGACGGGCCGGGGCAGAGCCGCTGCACGGCCACGTGACCTGTGCGGACATGGACGGCCCGGACCGGATGACGGTGCTGGCCGGGGCCCTGGCGCGGAGAGGCTACGGCGCTTCGGACGTCGACAAGATCGTGGGCGGCAATTTCGTGAGGGTGTTCAGCGACGCTACGGCCGGATCCTAGGGCGGAGCGCAGAACCGCAAGATCGGTCGAGCGCGTGACGGGCCGGCGCGTCAAACCCGGATCGCCACAACGGATGAGGACGATGACGGCGGCGCTGGACCACTATCATGCCCGGATGCGGAGGGTGCTGGATCACATCGACCGGCACCTGGACGGCGATCTGGACCTGGAGGCGGTGAGCGGCGTCGCGGCGTTTTCCAAATTCCATTTCCACCGGCAGTTCAAGGCGACCTTCGGGGTGTCCCTGCATCGCTACGTCCAGCTGGCCCGCCTCCGGCAGGCCTCGAAACGGCTGGCCGACGGGCAGGGGGCCAGCGTGACCGACATCGCCCTGGACGCCGGCTACGAGACGCCCGACGCCTTCGCCCGCGCCTTTCGGCAGAGGTTCCGGCAGTCGCCGTCGAGTTTCCGGAAGTCTCCCGACTGGGAGCCGTGGCTCCGGGCCTTCGGGCCTTTCAACGCAGCCAGGAGCAAGCTCATGCCGACGACCTTCACCCCCGACCAGATCACCATTCGCGAGGTGGCCCCGACCCGCGTGGCCATGTTCGAACACCGGGGCGACCCGCAGACCCTGGACGTCACCATCCAGCGCTTCATCGCCTGGCGGAAGGCCGCCGGGCTGTCGCCCCAGACCAGCCCGACCTTCAACATCTGGTATTCCGAGCGGCGCCCCGCGAACCCCGCGGACTACCGCATGGACCTGTGCGTCGGGCTGAGCCCCGACCAGCCGATCATCGACCGGGGCGAGGGGGTCCGGGAAGGCGAGATCCCCGGCGGCCGCTGCGCCGTGCTGAGGGTCACGGGGGACACCCACAACCTGGAGCCCGCGGCTCTGTACCTGTACCGCGACTGGCTGCCGGCCAGCGGCGAGGAGATGCGGGACTTCCCCATCTACTGCCAGCGCTTCCTGCTGGGGGATCCGGAGCAGGGGGCGGCGGCGGAGCTGCACCTGCCGTTGAAGTAGGGTTCAGCCGGACGTGCGTCCACGCTCAGGCCCTAGCGGTCGCACCGGAAGGTGACCCGGAGCCGGTTCGTGCACTCTCAACGGGCGAGGTGATATTGATCCGTGGCCGCGTCCACGCCGAAGCCTCCGGCAAGCCCGATCACGATCATGACCACGAATGCGACCGCGTACTGTCGTTTCGCGGTGGGCTCCGGGCTCCACTGGAAGAAGTTCCTGGCCAGGGGGAACGCCAGAAACACGTGCACCACGATGAAGATGAGCCCGTAGGCGCTATCGGTGATAATCCCAAGGACGACACAGACCGCAAAGAGCAGGCCTGAGCCGACCAGGAGAAACCGGTAAGGCACCAGGTTCTGCTTTTCGTAGGGATACACGGCGCGGCTCCCGGCCGATCAGCCGGCCAGCACGTCCACGCTCATCCGCTCGAGCAGGGCGCCGCCCTGGCCGACGGCAGCGAGGCGGCTGGAGACGTGGCCCAGGACGTTGGCGGCGTAGACTTCGTAGAGCGCGATCTTGCCTTCCAGCCAGACCGGGTCGCCCCGGCCGGCGTCCAGCTCGGCGCGGGCCCACAGGGCGCCCTTGGCCAGCATCCAGCCGCCCGTGACGTCGCCCAGCAGCTTCAGATAGGCGTCGGCGGCGGCCAGGACGTCGGCGGCGCGGTCCTTGTCGCTCTTGGCGTCCAGCAGCCAGAGGGTGGCGTCCTCGACGGCCTCGACGGCGTTGGCGAAGCGCTCGACCGGCTTGCCGGTGTAGAGCTTGGGCAACTGGGCGAGGGTGGTCTTGAAGTCGGCGATCAGGTCGCGGGCGGACTGGCCGCCGTCCTGCGACAGCTTGCGGCCGACCAGGTCCATGGCCTGGATGCCGTTGGTGCCTTCGTAGATCGGGGTGATGCGGGCGTCGCGGTAGTACTGGGCCGCGCCGGTCTCCTCGATGAAGCCCATGCCGCCGTGGACCTGGACGCCCTGGGAGGCGACCTCGCAGCCGACGTCGGTGGACCAGGCCTTGGCGATGGGGGTGAACAGGTCCTCGCGGCCCTTCCACTGGCGGCGCTCGTCCTCGGTGGCGGCGTGGCGGGCCAGGTCGGCGGCGACGCCGGTGGACAGGCAGATGGCGCGGGCGGCGGCGATCCTGGCCTTCATCACCGAGAGGGTGCGGCGCACGTCCGGGTGATCGACGATGGGGCTGTTGGCGGCGCCGGTCCAGACGCTGCGGCCCTGCTTGCGCTCGCGGGCGTATTCCAGCGCATGCTGGTAGGCGCGCTCGGCGATGCCGACGCCCTCGACGCCGACGGCGAGGCGGGCCGCGTTCATCATGATGAACATGTGGGCCAGGCCTCGTTGGGCGTGCCGACCAGTTCGGCG
>NZ_JAHFPF010000028.1 GCF_023259385.1 Brevundimonas sp.
CGCCCAGAACGCGGCCGCGGCTCCGCCCGAGACCGCATGGACCTGGACCCTGTACGCCGACACGCCCGTGGTGCTGGCCAATGAGGTGCCGGACACCGCCAATCTGCGCACGACCCTGGAATGCGATCCCGGCAGCAGCGTCGCCCGCCTGACCCTGTACGGCGGCGAGCCCGGCGCGGGCATGGCGCGGGTGATCGCCGGCGACGCCTCGGCCGTGGCCCAGTCCGAGGCGGCGCGCGGCGGCGGGATCAAGCTGGCGCTGCGCACCGATCACCCCGTGTTCACGGCCTTCGGCGTCAGCGGACGGCTGGGCGTGGCCGTCGGGGAGCAGCGGCGAACCATCGAAGTCCCGACCGCGCACCTTGCCAAGCTGCGCCGCTTCGCCGAACTGTGCTCCGGCTGAGCCGGAGTTTTCCCATGCGCCTGACCGTCCTGATCGCCGCCGCCGGCCTGACGCTGGCGCTGGCGGCGTGTAACACCACCTCCCAGCCGGGCATGGGGCTGTCTCCCGCCTCGTCCGGCTCGCCCGCGCCGGTGCAGGGCTATGACTGGCACCTGAACCAGGACGGCGACGAGGCGCGGCTGGCCTACGGCGCCGAGGCCAGCGACGACCTGAAGATCGGCCTGGATTGCCGCAAGCACTCCGGTCAGCTGGCCCTGAGCGCCCTGGCCGCGGTCGGCGCGGCGTCCGAGATCCATCTGGAGTCCGGCGGCGAGACCGAGCGCTTCCCGGCCGAGGCCGAGGCGTCCGAGGTCAATGACGGCCTGTTCCTGACCGCCGAGGCCAAGGCGCGGGAGCCGGTGTTCCAGCGCTTCCGCCGCACCGGCTGGCTGGCGGTGTGGGAGGGCGAGACCCGTCACGCGTACGCCCCGCATCCGGGCTCGGACGAGCGGGTCGAGCGGTTCTTCGCCTTCTGCGGTTGACGCGAGGCCCGCGCTCCGGTGCAGTCCCGTCCGCATCCGGGAGGGACCCCAAATGAAGCTCGTTCTCGCCGTCGCCGGCGCCGCCCTGCTGGCCGCCTGCGCCGCCCCCGCCTTCGCTGAGATCGGGGCCCAGACCCCGGCCCAGCCCGCCGCGACGCGCAACGCCCAGGACCCGGCCCTTGCGGCCCTGCTGAACGACTATGAGGTCTATCTGCGGTCGGTCGATCCGATCTCGGCCGGAATGGAGGGCGACCGCGACGCCCTGCGCCGTCTGCCCGACGCCTCGCGCGCGTTCGAAGTGGCGCAGGAGCCGGCGCTGAAGGGATTCGCCGACCGGCTGGCGGCCATCGATCCGGCGCGGCTGAACGACGAAGACCGGCTGAACCACGCCTTCATGGCCTATGTCATCAAGCGCGCCCGCGACCGCATTCCGCTGGACACCGGCCGGATCGACGCCTTCAGCTCGGAGGGCGGGCCGGGCCAGAGCCTCGGCTATGTCGCCAGCGTCACCCGGATCACCAGCATCGACGACGCCGAGGCCTATATCGCCCGGCTGGAGGCCATGCCGGCCCTCTATGACGACCAGCTGGCCAACGCCCGGCGCGGGCTGGCGACCGGCCTGGTCCAGCCCCGCTCGATCGTCGAGAACGCGCTCAGCCTGATGGAGCCGGAAGCCGCGCTGACGCCCGCGACCGACCCGCTGCTGAAGCCGTTCGCCGCCCTGCCCGCCTCGATCCCGGCGGACAAGCAGGCGGAACTGCTGGCGCGGGCGCAGGGGGTGGTGGCCCGGCAGATCATGCCGCGTCGCCAGGCCTGGGTCCGCTTCCTGCGCGACGACTACCTGCCCCGCGCGCCGGAGACGCTGGGACTGGTCCACCGGCCCGGCGGGCATGAGCTCTACGCCTTCCTGGTGCGCGGCTATACGACCACCGACATGACGCCCGATCAGGTCCACCAGCTGGGCCTGCAGGAGGTGGCGCGCATCCGCGCCCGCATGGACACCGAGATGCGGGCCGCGGGCTGGACCGGCGACTTCGCCTCCTTCCTGAACTTCCTGCGCACCGACCCGCAGTTCTACGCCACCACGCGCGAGGACCTGCTGGAGAAGGCGTCGGAGATGGCCAAGCGGTCCGACGACCACCTTCCCGCCCTGTTCGGGACCCTGCCGCGGACGCCCTATGGCGTGCGGCCCGTGCCGGCGGAGATCGAGGCCAACTACACCACCGGCCGCTACTTCCCCGGCTCGATGGAGAACGGGATCGCCGGCGGCTACATCGTCAACACCAGCCGGCTGGACCAGCGGCCGCTGTACGAGCTTCCGGCCCTGACCCTGCATGAGGCGGTGCCCGGCCACCATCTGCAGATCGCCCTGCAGCAGGAGGCCGAGGAAGGCCCCTATTTCCGCCGCGGCGTGGACGTGACCGCCTTCACCGAAGGCTGGGGGCTGTACGCCGAATTCCTGGGCGAGGAGATGGGCTTCTACCGCACCCCCTATGAGCGGTTCGGGCGGCTCAGCTACGAGATGTGGCGCGCCTGCCGCCTTGTGGCGGACACCGGCATTCACTGGCTGGGCTGGGACATCGAACAGGCCCGCGCCTGCTTCCGCGACAACTCGGCCCTGGCCCCGCACAACATCGAGACCGAACTGCAGCGCTATATCGGCTGGCCGGGCCAGGCGACGGCCTACAAGGTCGGCGAGATCCGCCTGCGCGCGGTCCGCACCCGCGCCGAGACCGAACTGGGCGACCGTTTCAACGTGCGCCGCTTCCACGACGCCCTGCTGGTCGACGGCCCCCTGCCGATGGCGCTGCTGGACGAGCGGATGGACCGCTGGATCGCCGAGGAGAAGGCGCGCTGACCGCGCCCTAGGCTCCCGGGATCACCGGCGCCATGTTCTCATAGGGCGTGGTCGGGGTCTGTCCGGGCGGCAGAGCCGTCGGAGCCGGGTCGCCTTCCAGCGGCAGGGACTTGATGTAGCGGTACAGCGCCCGCTTGTCGGCGTCGGCCATGGCGCGGACGCTGGGCCACGGCATGGGCGGCAGGCCTTCGCGCGTCGACAGCATCTCGACCCAGGCGTCCTCGGTCATGCCGGCGACGGTGCGGCGCAGGTTGTGCGGATAGCTGGTCCCCCACGGCCCCATGAAGCCCATGCCGGAGCCCTTCAGCCATTCGGACTCGGGCGTCTTGCCGCCTCCTTGGGGATAGCCGGGCGTGTGGCAGTCGTTGCACCCCCCGACCCGCACCAGATAGCGGCCCGCTTCGATATCCGTGGCGGCGACCACCTGCGGCCCGTCCGAGGTAGTGACGTTGACCCGCGCCTGATCGCAGGATCCGAGCGCGAGCGCGCAGGCGCCCGCCATGATGAGATGTCTGCCGGTCATGATGATCTCCCCCGAGACAGGCAGAGAACAACGTTTGGCGGATTCGTGCAACGCGCCGGTGGCGCAACGCCCGTCAGAGCCCCAGTTCGGCCCGCTGCTTCTTCGTCAGCTTCGCCGCGATGATGGAATGGGCGATGGCGAAATGCTCGGCCAGTTCGTCATCGGGCCAAGCGGACGGGTCTGGCAGGTTCACCCACTTGGCGCGGGCCAGATAGGGGGCCGGGCGGGCGCGGCCCTCCTCGGTCAGCACCTCATAGGCGATGTCCGAGACCTTGAACGACACCCCGCCCTGCTCGCCGACCATGACGAACATCTTGCCGCCGATGCGGTAGGCGTCGTGATGGTCGCCGAACGGGTGATCCAGCGTCGCCCCCGGAAGGGCCAGACAGGCCTTGCCGATCCCCGCGCGATCCATCCTAGGCCCCGGAACCTGAAGTGACGCCGACGCCGATGGGGCAGGTCACGCCCGTCCCGCCGATGCCGCAATAGCCCTCGGGGTTCTTGGCCAGATAACCCTGATGATAATCCTCGGCGAAATAATAGACGCCCGCCGGGGTGATCTCGGTGGTGATCTCCCCCTGCCCCGCCGCCGTCAGGGCCGCCTGATAGGCGTCGCGCGAGGCCTCGGCCTGTTCGCGCTGCGCCTCGTCCAGATAGTAGATGGCCGAGCGGTAGGTG
Source organism: Brevundimonas sp. (assembly GCF_023259385.1). Taxonomy (GTDB): domain Bacteria; phylum Pseudomonadota; class Alphaproteobacteria; order Caulobacterales; family Caulobacteraceae; genus Brevundimonas. The sequence goes on from NZ_JAHFPF010000028.1 coordinate 3,984, forward strand.
GTGCCGATGTCGCCCCCCTGGCGCATGCCTTGGGTGGGGTCGTGGTTTTCCCAGAACACCTTGAGCAGGTCGGCGTAGGAAATCTCCTTGGGATTGAAGACCACCTGCACGACCTCGGCGTGGCCGGTCAGGCCGGTGCAGGTCTCTTCATAGGTCGGATTGGGAGTGTAGCCGCCGGTATAGCCCGCCGAGGTCACCCAGACGCCCGGCAGGGACCAGAAGACCCGCTCCACGCCCCAGAAGCAGCCCATGCCGAAGACGGCGGTCTGGAAGCCCTCCGGATGCGGTCCTTTCAGCGGGCGGCCGGTGACGAAATGGACCTCATCGGTGGTCACCGGCGTCGCCCGGCCGGGCAGCGCGGACCCGGGCGTGGGCATGGTGGTCTTCTGCGAGAGCATGGCGGAACTCCGGACAAATCGTACGCCGCCCATATGGGCCATCATCCGGCGCTTGCCGAGGGGGTCCGACTGTTCTAATCAGCGCCCCTCGCCGGATGGACCGTCCGGCGTTTCACGCGCGTCGTGGAAACGGACAGGTGGCGGAGTGGTCGATCGCGCACGCTTGGAAAGCGTGTGTACGTGAAAGCGTACCGAGGGTTCGAATCCCTCTCTGTCCGCCACACCGCGATTTTCTTCCCGTTATTTGAAATGTTTGACGCGTAAACCGGATAAACTTCCGGTTCACGCAGCAGTACGCAAGCGCGCTCGAGCACGGCAAGCAGAACCCGACGGCAGTCGCGGTGTTCGAACTCGCGCAGCAGTTGGGCTGCGAACCGGCGGACTTGGCATCGCGTCCACAGTCACTGTCGGCCAGCCACGCTCATTGACGGCGACGCTGAACGCCGGTGATGGGCGTCGCCATCACAGCAATGGCTTCTTAGCCGAGAGAGTCCAACTCATCGCCGGACCAACTCAGGTCAGCAACGCGCCAGAAGAAACGAGCCTCATGGCGACGCGCTCAAAAGCGCGTTCAGCGCCGTTTCGCCGAGGCGTGCGGAGAAGTGGAAATAGTCGGTCCACTGCTCGCGATCACGCCATAGCGCTTGTTCGGCTTCGTTCCCCAGCGGGGTTGAGGCGAAGTTCAGGTAACGAATGTCGCACCCCCCAACGGTCGACGGACGCCCGGCGAACATCGCCGCGATCCGCGCTGCGTTGGCCTGGACCAATCGATCGTGTCCGTTTACGGGCGCATCGGCGGGTGTCGCGGGCAGGGTAAAGAAGACGAGCCGGTGCCGAAGACCGGTTCGGCGACAAATATTGTCCGCCAGGTCCGCAAGTCCGGCGAGGTTCCTGCGGCCCATCGCAAGCGAGGCCGGCGACGTATCGAGCTGACTCAGCGTGTAGCGAAGGCTGCGCTCGGCCTGGATCCAGTCGCGTGCACCGGGAGCCAGCGCCTCGCAAGGCGCGTAGGTCGCCGGGTAGGCCTCAGCGCCGTTCAGGCTGTGCACCACTGTCTGCGCGGACTGCAGGGTGGTGCGGGGCGACAACGCGGTGGACAGGGCAGCCTGCGCGGGATCTACGATGGCGGGCCGTTCGCGCGTCGGCAATCCGACCTCGATCAACATGGTGGCAGGCGCTGTGCGACTGTTCAGGATCGCCCGTTCGACCCGCGTCATCTCTCGCACGCCCCAGGCGGATCCCGCGACCCGCAGGATATCGGGCCGGGAACAGGTGTTGAAGCCACGCCAGGCTCGGGACGAGCCGATCAGGAAGGTGTCTCCCTGGTGCTCGCGAATGGCGCGCGTGAAGAAGGCCGGGTTACCGCCGGCGACCCCTTGCGCGATCACGCCGGGCGGAGGGCTTCGGTTGAAGGCATGACGGCCGGACTGGCCGAATTCACCGGTCGGATCGACCACGACGTTGAACAGCGCATATCCGATGAGGATCGCCAGCCCCGCGCCGAGCCCCATCCACCAGCCTCGGGTCAGCCTGGCGGGCGACTTGTCCGGTTCAGAACTGGGCATAGATGAAGCCGTATTGCTGCACAGGGCGGGTGACGCCGATCAGGGCCAGGAGAAGCAGGCCGACCGTCAACCCGCCCCACAGCAGGGTCGGTCGCCAGCGGAGCCAGTCCGGGGCGGGCATGGCGCCGGGGATACCGAAAATCTGCATGGTGTTCGGGCAGACGAGGACTATCGTCGTCACGACGCCCATCATCGCCAGTGTCCGCACACCTGGCAGGCGCGCATTGGGATAGGCGCCGGCCAGATCGATGCCCTGCGGCAGGCCCGCAAATATGGCCTTTACATCGACGAGCGCGGGAAGCACCCGGCCCAGCGTCTGGCCGTCGCCGACCCTCAGCATCAGCGCGATGACCGCCACGGCGATCAGGATCAGAGCCTGACCAGCGACCTGCCGGGCGCGCTGTTCAACGACGCCGATCGGTCGAGGCGCGCCGCGGGCGTTCTGGCGGGCGAACTGGAGCACGATCAGCAGCGCCGCCACGCCCAGCCCCTGCAGCAACGGCAACAGGGCGGCGGTGTGCCAGGCGGCGACAACCAGATAGGCGACCAATGTGGCCAGCGCCCACGCGACGCCATAGCGGCGAACGGTCGGTTGGATCGGCAGTTTCCGGGCGATCCGGAACACCGGTTCGAAAACATAATCTCGCACGAAGGTCATCAGGCTCATGTGCCAGCGCATCACATACTGACCGGGCGACGAGGCCTTCAGCGGCGAGTTGAAATTGATCGGCAGCAGCAGGCCGAAGCACAGGCCCACGCCGATGGCGATGTCTGAATAGGCCGAGAAATCCAGGTAGAGCTGCAGCGTATAGCCCCAGGCGGCGGTCCAGGCCTCGACCGGGGTGACGGCGCCCAGATCCACCGCGGTCAGGACGGCGTCGACCTTTCGCGCCATGGGATCGGCCAGCCAAGTTTTCTTGACGACCCCGGCCAGCACCAGCGCGCCTCCGCGCGCGATATCCGCCCCCGTCGGCGCTGTGAAGCCCAACCGGGCGAACTGGGGCGCTATCCGGCCGTAGGCGCCGATCGGGCCTGCCGGAAGCTGCCCGAAGAAGGAACCCCAAGCCGCAAAACGTAGCAGGCCCAACCGCTCGACGCCCGGCTTCTGTGCGTCGATCACGAAGGTGATCTGCTGCAAGGTGTAAAAGGCCAGACCGAGCGGCAGGGCCACGGGAAGCACTTGCTGCGCCACCTTGAAGGCCACCAGCGGAGCCAAGTTCGCGATGATCGCGCCCGCCACGGCAAGCCTGCGCATCGTCGATCCGGGCGCCAGCCGGCCGATGAGCGCGACAGCGCCGAAATTGCCGAGAATGGATGTGGTCAGGACTGCGAGCGCGATCGGCCCGGCCTGCGCGCAGAACAGGACCGACACGGCCACCAGCAATCCCACCGCCGCCGTGGGCCGCCAGCGACAGGCGAGCGCGAACGCCCCCACCGTGACCGGCAGCCAGAGGATGAGGAACTGGAGGCTTACGAATGAGATGGCTTCACGCCGCCTTCTCGACGAGCACGTCATCCAGAAGGACGCCGTCCAGACCCGTGGTCGCCAGGACGGCCATCGCGTCCTGCACGCTGTGCACGATGGGTTTGCCCATGACGTTGAAGCTGGTGTTCAGCACGATCGGCACGCCGGTCCGCGCCTCCATGGCGTCGAGCAGGCCGCTCATCCACGGATCTGAAGCCGCCTCGACGGTCTGAAGCCGACCAGTCCCATCCGCATGGACGACCGCCGGGACACGGTCGCGGGCCTCCGCCTTCCACGGTAGGGTGAAGGACATGTAGGGCGACGGCTGAGGACGGTCGAACCACTCGCTCACCCGGTGCGCGGGAATGATCGGCGCGAACGGACGGTAGGGTTCGCGCCCTTTGACCCGTTGATTGAGCCGGTCCTTCATGTCCGACGGGCGGGGATCGGCGAGGATCGAGCGATGGCCAAGGGCGCGCGGACCGAACTCGGCCGCGCCGCGCATTACGCCGATGATCCGGCCCGCCGCCAATCGACCGGCGAGCGTCGCCAGCCCCTGCGGGCCGGCGCAATCCGAGATGTGACCGTAGCCACAGTTCGCGACCGTTCTGTCGATGACCCGCCGGTCCGGCGTCGTTCCGAGGAAGGGCGTGATCCGCCCCGTCGCGGCCGACTGTTCGGGATGATCCTGCATCCACGACAGAAGGGCTGCGCCCAAGGCGTTGCCGTCATCGGCGGGCGCGCTCGGAACATGGACCGCCTCGAAGCCGAAGCGGCCACCGATCGTGCCGTTGTAGGAGGAGTTGAGCGCGCAGCCGCCGCTCAGGACGAGGTTACGCTCGCCGAGTTCCGAGCAGCTTCGCAAGATGCGATCGACCAGCCGCCCATAGGCGGCCTGACCGCTGGCGGCGAGGTCGGCGGCCTGCTGGATGGGATCGGAGGGCCTGCGCGCATGCGCCCTTGCACGGGCGACCACGGCGTCGATCACCGCCTGCTCCGGCAGTTGGGGCCGCCCGTCCACGATGTTGAGCATCGTCTCCAACACGTCCACAAGACCCGCATCGGGCGTGCCGAAGGCGGCCAGGCCCATGACCTTCCACTCTTCTCCGGCGCGCCAGTCGAAGCCGCACAGGCCCGTCAGCCAGGCGTAGAAGGTTCCGAGACTGCCTGGCCCCCACGATCGCCACAGCCGCTTCAGCCTGCCGTGGGAGAGACGGAACAGGCTCGCGGCGCCCACCTCGCCTTCCCCGTCGATGACCAGACAGAGGCCATCGGCGAACGGCGCGCTGCCGCAGGCTGCGACGGAGTGGGACAGATGGTGGTCGAAATACCGGACCTCCGGGGAGGTCTCGGCGAGGCCAAGGCGCAGCAGGGACTCGCCCGCCGACGCCTGCGCGTGGGCCTGAAGGCCCCGCAGCCACAAGCCGTCCGAGCCCGGCAGCAAGGCGTTGGACACCGACACCGGAAGGTCCGCCTTCACCCGCGCCCAACTGGTCGAGACGATCAGTTCGTCGGCGGCGGCGTCAAACCCGACGGCGGACAGGGCGCTTTCCAGATGGCCGACATGATCCGGCGCCGCGCCCCAGGCGCGCTTGTCCTGGATGAAGCGTTCGGTGGCCTCGGCGAAGCGGATGCAGCCGGCCTCATCCACGATCGCCAACGCCGGGTCATGTCCCGAGGTCGACAGACCCAGATAGAACCGGCTCATGGGGTGTCGAACAGCGCCACGACCGCCGCCGCAACCTCGTCCAGCGTCTGGAATTCGAACATCAGCGACGGCTCGACCTCGATCTGGAACTCGTCCTCGATGTGACCCGAGATCAGCACCGCGTCGATGGATTCCAGACCGAAGTCGACCAGCACGGTGGAGCCCAGGATCTGATCGGCCGGGACTTTGGTTCGCCTGCTGATGTGGGCGCGCAGGAAGTCAGTCACCTGTTCGACGGTCGGCGGGGTCATGAACACACTTTCAAACTCTGGAAGGTCAATCGAGACGGCAATGCAGTTCGGCCAGAATGACCGTCTGGGAGTTTTCGACATAGCGGGGCTGTCCACCCGTGAAACGCAGATCGGGATAGCGGGCGAACAGGGCGGGCACGGCCTTGCGGATGAGGAGGCGCGACAGGGCCGCGCCGATGCAGCGGTGAAGGCCATGCCCGAACGCCAGATGGCCCGCGCCGAGGTCGCGATTGATGTCCGCCAACCGCAGCTGCATCGTGTCGCCGGGCTGGAAAGCGACGCCGTCGATCTCCCCTTCCGCCCGCGCAACCCGGTAGATGAAACGCGGAGACGCCGCGGCGGGCACGATCCGGGTGTCGAGATGCGCCGCCACCCAGGCCGGATCGGCGGGGTCGCCGCGCTGATCGACGGGCGCCGAGGCGAGAGCCAGCACCGCGTTGGCGAGGGTGTGGGAGACGTTGAAGCTGGCGCCGTATAGGACCAGCACGAAGGCCTTGCGATCCTCCGCGTCCATCTCGTCCCAGCCGCTGGCGGCCAGATGGGACAGCAGGGAGGTCGGTCCGTCGCTCACCGGACCTGTGGGATCTTCGTCGAACTGGCCAAGCAGGGTGTCGACCATGGCCTGGACCTTCAGGATGGCCCGCAGCGATCGCAGCGGCTCCAGCACCTCCTGAAGGAGTGGCGCGAGTGCGTTGAAGACAGCGGGATCATGCGGCCGAAGCCCCATGATCGGCTGACAGACAGCCCGGAACAGAGGCTCGCAGAAATCCGCGACCAGATCGACGTCCGTTCGCCCCTCAAGGGCCTGCACCGCGCGCTCGATCTCCGCGTCGATCAGCGGCGTCCAGGCGACGAGACGGTTGGAGCCCAGGGCTTCGAACCCCAGCAGGCGCATGCGCGCGTGGCGCGGGCCGGACTGGAAGAAAGGCGCGTTGCGGGCGACCCGAATCGCGGTCGACAGGTCGCGTCCGCTGGCCGCCTGGAGCGCGATCAGGTGCGGCTCCATGCCGGGCGGACTGAAGCGCGCGTCGTCGACGGCGACGGCGCGGGCGGTTCGGGGCTCGGTAATCTCCCACAGCCGGGCGGCGCGCTTCTGGAGCGGCGGCGTCAGGCGGCACGGCAGGGCCGTCGGCGCCTGCACCATGTGGGTCCGCTCGATCCGCACGCCCGCCTCATCCAGACGGAGGTCCGGGAAGCGCGCGGCCATCAACGGCAAGGCCCGGCTCAGCATCAGCCGGGCCAGAGCCGCCCCGGGACATTTGTGCACTCCGTCGCCGAACGACAGCGACGCCCGGCCGCCCTCCCCCGCCGCGTGCGGGCAGAGCGACCGGTTGGCCGCGGGGATGTCCAGCGCCGCCAGATCGCCCGGTTGCACCGGCCGGCCGTTCAGCAGCGTCCCGGTTCGGGCGACGCGGTACAGCCTCAAGGTCGAGGGATAGTCGCGGATGACAGCGTCCAGATGCGCCTCGGCCCAGCCCTCGCGCGACACCTCGCCCCAGGTCGGTGCGCCGTCCCTGAGCAGGCCCCACAGGGCGAAGGCCAGCGATTCCGCCGCCGTATGGGCGGCCACCGTGATGGACGCGATCAGGGTGGCGCCGTCCACCCCGGCGGGCAGCTTGCCCCGCGCCAGAGCCATGACCAGCGGCGCCGGCGTCCCGGGATCATCAGGCAGCGCGGTCGGGACAGACGCCGCGGCGATCAGATGCCGGTAGCCGTCCTGGACCGCCAGCAGGTCGCGCAGGCGCAGCAGGGGTTCGGTGAACACCCGCGCCTGGTAGACGGCGCGCAGGAAGGCCGCGTCATCCGGGATGGCCAGTCCGAACACGTCGCGCATGCAGGCGATGAAAACCGGGTCCGAAAAATCGCGCACGAGATCCGGCGCCGGCTGCGTCGCCAACCGGTCCAGAGCCGCCCGGATGTGGCCGTCGATCACCGGCGCCCAACCGTCCACCCCGGCCGGGCTGAGGAAGGCTGCAAGCGCCCGGCGGGTCATGAGGTGGTCGGCGTCGGTCTGGTAGATCAGCGACGCGCGCGCGGCGTCGGCCAGCAGGGACAGGTCCTCGCCGGTCGCGGCTTGAAGCTTCGCCAGATAGGGCAGGACCGCGGTCACGCCCCATGCCCGGTCGCGGAAGACCTCCGTCGCCTCCTCCGCCGTGTCGACGACGAAGCCGGCGCGGTCCGGACGAGGTCCTGAAGACCCGGGCATCCTGTCCCGAAGAGGCGTGGCGGTCACTGAAGCGCATCCTCAATCCGCCCGTCTCGCCAAGCGTTCGCCAGCAGGCGGCGCTGAACCTTGCCGCTGCTGGTGCGCGGCAGGGCTCCGCTGGGCAGGATGCGGATATCCGTCAGCTCGATCCCCCAGGCGCCCGCCACGGCCCGCCGGATCAAGCCGCGGGTGACGACTTCGTCCGCGACCCTCTCCCGGCGCCTGAGCTCGATCAGCAGCACCGCCTTTCCCGTGGCGAGGTCGTCCGGCATCAGCGCCGCGGCCGCCATGGGATTGAGCGCCTGATCCTGTTCTCCCGCCAGCCATTCCACATCCGTCGCGGGGATCTTGCGTCCGTTGGAGAACAGCAGGTCCTTCAGACGTCCGGTGACGTACAGCCAGTGGCCTTGGCGGACGCCGACATCGCCCGTCCTGAGCCAGTCTCCCCCAGCGCCGTCACCGGCGGTCGCGACGCTGAACGACGCCGCCGTTTCCGCCGGCGCGTTGCGGTAGCCCCGCGCGACCGAAGCCCCCCGGACCCAGATTTCGCCGGGCTCGCCCGGCGCCGCGATCCTCAAGGTCTCCGGATCGACGAGACGAAGATCACCGTCCATCTCGGGCGAGACCCGGCAGGGCTCGATATCGCCACATCCGGGCGGGGGGGCGGGCCGGTCGTCGAGAAGGTCCGGATTTCCGCCGGCCACCATCAGGGTGAACTCGGCCAGACCGTAGCAGCCGAACACGGCGCTCGGGTTCAGACCCCATGGGCCGAAACGCTCGCGGAAAGCAGCCAGTAGCGACGCCGGGACCGGCTCCGCGCCGCAGAAAGCGCTGCGCCAGCGGGACAGATCCAGCCCTTCGCATTGTTCGTCAGTGACGTTCTGCAGGCAATGCGAGAAGACGAAGGCGGGGCCGCCGCTGAAGGTCGCCCGGTGCTCGCTGATCAGGCGCAGCCAGCGCTCCGGCCGCTGGATCATCTGCAGCGGGTCCAGCAACACGGTCCGCCCTCCGGCGAGAATTGGATAGAAGATGCCGCCCATCAGCCCCAGGTCATGGAAATGCGGCAGCCAGCTGAGGACGACCCCATCCTCGTCCAGGCCCCAGGTGCCGTTCGCCAGTTGGGCGTTGGCGACAATGTTCGCGCCCGAGAGCGCCACCGCCTTCGGCGCCCGCGTCGAGCCGGACGTGTACTGGAGGATGACCGGGCGCGTCCCGTCGCCGCTCTGGACCGGCGCCATCAGAGGCGCCTCGACCGCCTCAAGCGCTTCAACGTCGATGACGGAAAGGCCCGCTATCCCGCCGGACGTCAGCGCCGCCTCTATTTTGCCGGTAAGCCCGTCGGAACACAGGATCGCGGCCGGCGTGCAGTCGCGGATGATCTGATTGAACCGCAGGGTCTGAACACCCGGACGGGGGGCGGCCACGGCGGTGATCGTGAAACCCGCGTAGAGGGTCCCGACCAGGGTGACGACAAACTCGACGCCGCACGGCATGATCAGCGCCAGCGGGCCGTCGTCAGGTTTACGGATCGACGCCAGAGCCGCACCGCGCGCCAGGGCCCGTTCGTGCAGCTGACGTCCGGTCAGGACGCGGTCCCGCTGACCCGTGCGGCCACCGCAAACCGTGATTAACGGCCGGTCACTGCGTTCCAGCAGTCTTTCGCACAGTTGATCAGTCAGCACGCCGTTTCCCCTAGCCATCTTGCATGGGCGGGCGCCTGCCGCCATGGCCAGGAATCCCAAAATGAGGCGTTTGCGTACGCCTTGATCGTTTTGACTGCCGGGGCCGGCGAACAGGCGCTTTCAACTGCTCTATGCTTCGGGCGCCCTTCAGGCAGACAACCGACATTCCGAACTTCGGCTTTGCGCCAGATGCAGACACTGGTTTTGGTGCGCAAACCAGGAGCTACGCCGAGACGGACCTGTGCAATACCAGCGCGACCAGCAGCGCTATTCGGCCGTATCCATCGCTTCGAGTCTTCGCCCCAGCCATCTCCGGATCGCGGAGGCGTCGCCCGATCTTGCGATATCGGTCAACTCCTCCTCACCCGCCCCAAGCAGGCTCCACTTTGTGCCGGCGAGATAGACCATTCGCTTGTCGATCAGCCATTTCGGCGGGCGTTGCCCGCCGTCCAGTTTCCTCTTGAAAATCTTCGCCAACGCATCGCGCGAGCCGTGGACCATCACCACCCCGTAGCAACTCCCCAGCCTTTCAGCGGTCTCCTCAAAGGCGCCGGCGCTCACGCGGAACCCGGCGATCAAACAGTCGTCCAATGTTCCGTCGATGCTGATCGTCGGGGGTTGAGACCCCGTCGCCGAGGCTCGCCCCGTCAACCGGGAACGCATCATTCCCACGTTCTCAAGCCGGACGGACCCGTCGCCCGTGATGGCCATCTCGACATCCTCCATCGTCACGCGCGAGAGGGTGATCTCGTCGGCATCGATGGCGAGCCTGCAGTTGGTCAGGGTGACTTCGTCGAGACGCAACCTGGCCTCATGGCCGATGACAGCGAGGGCGCATCCGTTCATCGCACTGCGCCTGACAACGGAACCGAGCTGAAGCTCACCGACGCAAGACTTGAACGCGGTGTCCGCAATCTCGCCGGTCAAGGACGTGGCGCTGAACTGGCAGGCGTCAAACTCGACCTCCTCAAGGCTCAACTGGGAAATCCTGAAACGCTCGAAACGGCACCCCACGAACCGCCTCTTCCGGATAAGGGCGCGGGACAGGGAAATGTCGGAGAACTTTTTAGACTCCGATACCCGCTCGGAATAAAGCAAGGCCATCCTGACGTTCGAGAGATAGCGCTCGGACTGCGATGCGCTCGCCAATTCAAGATGATCTCTCAGGTTAATCGCGTAATCGATATCGATCAGGCTGTGACTTCCGACAAAGTACAGGATCTCGTAGTTCAGATTCTTTCCGAACTCATCGACGATTGTTCGCTTCGACATCTTCTCAACGATGACGTCGGCGACAAAGTATTCCATGAAAGACTTGTGTGAGAACTCTATCCTGTCGTTCGCGGTGACGTTCAGGAAGGCGCACACACGGACATCGTTGACCACGCTCTCCATCTGCCCCGCCAGGACCGAGACCCGCCAGTCAGCGATGTCGGACAGGCCGCTCACCACGACCTTTTCCACGCTCTCGTATGTGGCTTCGAGGCCGGCGGCGTTGTCGAGCATGGCGATGGCCGCCGCCCTGGCGAACGAGAGACGCTCCTCCCGTCTCAAAAACTGGCGGACAGCCCAATCCCTGTTGAGATGCAGCGCCACGTAATCCCGATAGAGGCTGGCGGGACCGATTTCGATATTGGGGTCATCCAGCCTGACGGCGCCGGGGGCGATGATGACCTCGACCAGCATTTCCAGCAGCAGAGGCCGCGTCACCAGATCCGTCAGATCGTAGGTCTTGGACAAGAAGTCATAGACCTGGTCGACATTCAGCCCGTGCTGCTCATTGAACTCGGCTTCGAAGGCCGACAGGTAGTCGATGATGTGCGCTTTGCTGAAGGGCCTTATGTAGAACAGCCTTGTGTTCCATTGGCCGAAGAGACGATACGCGCCCGCCTCGGGGCCCCGGCGGCCAAGGTTGGCGAACCCTCTCGGCTTGGACGGTTCCCTGGTCCCCACGTGATACTGCTCGGATGTTTGAAAGTCGCGACTGGTCAGATCGCGGATCAGCCCGTTCAGCTCCGCAAGATTGTTGAAGTAGGTGGGTCGGGACGTGATGAGCAGGTGGTTCGCCTGCTGGGTGATCCGCATGACGCGTGAAAACAGGCGAAACCGCTCATCCTGCGTGGCGTGGGTCGCCACCTCATCCAATCCGTCCAGGATCAGGACGCACCTGCCGCCCTTCTGCATTCTCTCGAACAGTTCAAACGAGGCGCTGGGCGAATGTTGAGACAACTGCGCCGCGACGAAGGAGCGGTCCGTATCGAACTGGGCCAGATTCCTGAGATAAAGGATGATCGGAAACAGTCCGGTTCCCTGGTTCAGGTAGCGCTCGGCCAGCGCCTTGTGCACCTGCTCAGCCACCGTCGTCTTGCCGCTGCCGAAGTCTCCCAGCAGGAACGAAAAGCTCTCCCTGCCGTCGTCAACGCCGGCCAGGAGATGGTCGATGAGGCGCGGCACAGGCGCCAGACGACCTTCCACAACCTCATCAGCCGACGGATCGATGAGCCGGCGCTTGATCTGTGATCTGTAATTTTTCATCGCGCCTTCGAGGTAAAGGCGGGACCCTAGGAGTTCGCTCTCGAGGCTTGCGAAGCTCACCAGCCGGATGTGCGGAACATCCGCGGCGGCTTCGCTCGCCTGGCGGGAAAACTTGCTGTCCGTGACGATGATCCCGTGCGTGAAACCAAGCCTGGCCTGCGTGGCCTGGAACGCATTGATGAAGCTGTAGACGTCGTCGTTCGAGACCGCGCTCCCGTTCCTGGATTTGCACTCGACGGCGATGCGCGTCTCGAAACCTCCGATCTCGTGACGCGAGGCGATGACGTCGTATTCCTGCCCGCGCAGCTCCCGGCACCGATCGACGCGAAAACCGGCCGCCCGGAAGAGCTCTTCAGCCGCAGTTTCGAAAGCGCTGCCGCGTTCGTGGGATTCCGCCATTCCGCCCCCCGGGGAACATTGATCCGACCAGCCTATGGGAAGCCGGCGAAGCGACCAAGGACTTCTCGCGTCATGCGAGAATGCGGTCGGCCACCTACAGGTGCGGTCCGCGACCCTGAACCCGACGCGGCTAAGGTCCTGACGACGCCCCGCGCGCCCTGCGCAGCAGAAGGGCCGCCCCGTCGCCGGGGCGGCCCTCCGCATTCGAGTGGATCAGGAACCGCCGAAACGGTCCCATCTCCCTACCAGTCGAACTTGACGCGGATCTCGCCGCCGTGGCTCGAGCTCGCATCGCCGAAGGCGCCGCGGTAGCCGACCCCCAGCACCAGCCGGTCGTTGACCGACCAGTCAGCGCCCAGGTCGAGCCGCAGGCTGTCGCGCGACCAGGCGTCCAGCGGGACCAGGTAGGTCGGGCTGGCGGCCCAGTCGGCGTAGCGCACGCCCTGGTCGCCGATGTCCTCGAACTCGTGCGACCACTCGACCCGCGCCGACGGCCGCAGCTGGCCGAAGCGGCGGTTGTCGATCGTCCAGCGCCACGCCGCGCCCAGGTTGGCCGACAGGCTGTCCTGGTCCACCGCGTCCCAGGCCAGGGACGCCAGCCCCGCACCCGTCTCGGTGAAGCCGTCCAGCGAGATCGAGCGCGCATCGACGCGGGCGTAGATCTCACGGGTCTGACCGTCGCCGCGCAGAATGCGGCCGAAGGCGGCCGACACGAAGCGGGTGTCCCCCGACCGTTCGCCTTCGGCGTAGGCGTCCGGCTGGCCGCCGAGCCCGGCCGTCCAGCGGCGCGAGTCGAAGTCCAGGTTCGACCAGCCGATGACGCCGTCGATGTAGAAGGCCTCGGCCGGACGCCAGCTGGCGTACAGCGCCCCGGTCAGGCCGCTGCCGTTGGAGACCGAGCCCTGGTCGCCGATCTTGGTCTTGTCCTCGCCATAGCCCAGGCCCCCGCCCACGATCAGCTGATCGGAGACGCGCACGTCGAGGCCGGCGGTGACGCCCTGGGTGGTGAAGCGGTAGTCGCGCTGACCCTGCGCGTCCTGGCGACCCCAGTCCACCGAACCGGCGGTCCAGAAGCCGACCGACGAGCGGCGGCCGGGTTCGGACGACGGCGGCGTGGCGCTGAGCCGGTCCGTGGTCGAGCTGACCGCGGCCGGTCCGGCCTGACGCCCGGCCCACAGGTCGAGGCCGAGCATGTCGCGGTCGCGGTCGTGACCGATCGTATCCGGATCGATCGTTTCGCGTGCGCCCAGCTGACGGCGCAGGGCCGCGCGGGGATCGTTGTCGGCGTCGTTCTGGGCGCCGAAGCCGAGGCTCAGGCTGACGCCGTTGGACGATCCGTTGTCCCCGTCATGCAGGTCCTGCAGGCGGCGCTGGAAGTTGCTGATCTGGGCGTCGGCGAAGCGGCGGGCGGAGGTCACCTGACCGGTGGCCACCCCCCTGACCTCGGCGTCCTGCGACGGATCGGGGCGCGCTTCGACCGTCACCGCCAGGGTGCTGGCCGTCGTGCCCGCGGCGTTGGTCAGGGTGAAGCTGACCGTCGCCACGCCCGAGAAAGTCCCGGCCGGGGTGAAGGTCAGGTCCCAGTTCGCGCCGGAGCCCGTGATGGTCGCGGTTCCCGCCGTCGTCGGCGAGATCGAAACCACGGCCGCGCCGCTGAACGGGCCGCCTGGGACGGCGCTGATCCGGGTGGTGACCGGACGGCCCTGGACGGTGGTCGCCGTCAGCGCCTGGGCGCCGGGGACCAGGTTGGAGACCAGGTCGATCCGGCCCGCCGCCGACGCGCCGAACGGCAGGTCGATGACATAGTCCAGCGAGGTGGAGCCGCCGTTGGCGGCGCCCGGGTTGAAGACGATCGTGAGTCCGTTGACCGTCGCCACGCCGAAGGCCGGAGCGCGGGTGATGCGCAGCGCCTGGAACGGACCGCCCACCAGGCCGGCGGTCGGAGTGAAAGCGATGGTGCTGTTCGACGGCGTCGCCCCCTGCAGGTTCGGCGCCTTGCCCGCGACCTGGAAGGTGAAGGTCGCCGGCGCGGAGTCGCCGCCCGGTCCGAAGGCCACCACGGTCACGGTGTCCGTGCCCATGAAGTTGGCCGCCGGGGTGTAGATCAGCTGGTAGTCGCCGGGCGCGGCTTGCGGACCGTCGGCGCCCGCCGTCTGGGCCAGGGGCGCGGCGACGGTGGTGATGGACGCCGTGCCGTGCTGGCTGGTCGCGGTGATGCGGTAGCCGTCGATGACGCCGTTGCTCTGGCTGCCCAGATTGACGGTGACCGGTTGCGGCGGACCGTTGCCGGCGGGACGACCGGCGGCGGCGGGGTCGCCACCGTCAGCGACACCGTGGCCGGAGCCGAGGTCCCGCCGGGACCCGTCGCCGTATAGGTGAAGCTGTCCGGACCGAAGTAGCTCGCGGCTGGGACGTAGGTGGCCACGTCGCCCGCGATCGTGACCGCGCCGTGGGCGGGCGGAGTCGCGACGGCGATGGAGCCGTGCACGCCGCTGACCGCGCTCGACAGGTCGATCGCCGCGCCGGTGCTGTTGTAGCCGACGGCGACGCCGCTACGGCCCGAAACCGTCGGAGCCGGCGGATTGGCCACCGTCAGGCTGACGGTCGCCGGAGCCGAGGTCCCACCGGGGCCGGTGGCCGTGTAGGTGAAGCTGTCAGCGCCGTAGTAGTTGGCGGCGGGCGCGTAGGTGACCACGTCGCCGGCGACCGTGACCGTGCCGTGGGCCGGCGGCGTGTCGATCGCGATGGAGGCGTGCACGCCGGTGATCGAGGTGGAGAGGTCGATCGCCGTACCGGCGCCGTTGTAGGCGACGGCGACACCGCTGCGGTTCGTCACGGCCGGAGCGGCGGGAGTCTCCACCGTCAGATGGACGAGGGCGACGTTCGAGGTCCCGCCCGGGCCGGTGGCCGTATAGGTGAAGCTGTCGATGCCGAAATAGCCGGCGGCCGGGGTGTAGGTGACCACATCACCGGCGATCGAGGTCGTGCCGTGCGCCGGAGGCGTGACCACCGCGATCGAGGTGTGGGCGCCGCCGCTGATCCAGACCGACAGGTCCAGAGGCGCGCCGGTGCTGTTGTAGGCCACCAGCCAGCCCGGCGCGTCGTCGGCGATGGGCGGGTTGGCGATGACGGCGAAGCTCTGCTGGACCTGGGCCGCGGCGTTCCAGTTGCTGTCGCCGGGCTGGTTGGCGTTGATGACGCAGGTTCCGGGGCTGGTGAAGGTCACCGACCCGCCCGAGAGCACGCAGCCCGTGCTGGTTCCGTCGAGGCTGAGGTTGACGGTCAGGCCCGAGTTCGCCGTCGCCGTGACCGCATAGGCCGGACCGGCCACCACGGCGGACGGCGCCGTCGAGGTGAAGGCCAGGGTCTGCGAGCCTCTGGCGATGGTGACCGTGGTCACGCCGGTGTCGGCGGTGACCGGCGTCCCCTGGCTGTCGGTGACGCGGACGATGTAGCTGAACGAACCCGCCACGGTCGGCGTGCCCGAGACCACGCCGGTCGAGGTGTTCAGCGTCGTACCGGGCACAAAGGCGCCGGCCGCGAGCGCGTAGGTGTAGGGCGCGACGCCGCCGCTGACGGTGTTGGCCTGGTTGTAGTTCTGACCGACGACGAGGCCGGAGGCCGGGGCGGCCGTGATGACCAGATGGGCCGGAGTGACCGTGAAGCTGCGCGAGACCGAAGGCGCGGCGGCCCAGGTCGTGTCGCCGGGCTGTTCCGCCCGGATCGTGCAGGTCCCTGTCTGCAGCAGGGTCAGGCTGGTTCCCGACACGGTGCAGACCGCGGTGGTGTCCGAGAAGACGCTGACCGACAGGCCCGAGCTCGCCGTCGCCGCCAAGGTCAGGGGCGAGGCCGAGAGCGAGGCGTTCCCCAGCGCATTGAAGGTGATGGTCTGGTCGCCGAGGCTGACCGTCAGGCTGACCGTGGCCGTGGCCGAGGTTCCGCCTGGGCCTGTCGCCGTGAAGGTGAAGCTGTCGGCGCCCGCATAGTTGGTGTCAGGCGTGTAGGTGACCACGTCGCCCGAGATGCTGGTCGAGCCGTGAGACGGACCCGACGC
>NZ_JAHFPF010000265.1 GCF_023259385.1 Brevundimonas sp.
GACCTCTGCCTGGCCGCCACGGCGTCGGACACCGGCGGCTCGATCCGCCAGCCCGCGGCCTTCACCGGCACCGTCGGCATCAAGCCCACTTACGGCCGCGCCAGCCGCTTCGGCATGGTCGCCTTCGCCTCGTCGCTGGATCAGGCCGGGCCGATCACCAAGACGGTCGAGGACGCCGCCATCCTGCTGCGTTCGATGTGCTCGTTCGACGTCAAGGATTCCACCAGCCTGGACGTCGCGACGCCCGACTGGACCGCCAGCCTGGGCAAGGGCGTGAAGGGCCTGCGCATCGGCGTGCCCAAGGAATACGTCGTCGACGGCATGCCCGCCGAGATCCAGGCTCTGTGGGACCAGGGCGTCCAGTGGCTGAAGGCCGCCGGCGCTGAGATCGTCGAGATCAGCCTGCCGCACACCAAATACGCCCTGCCGACCTACTATATCGTCGCTCCGGCCGAGGCTTCCTCGAACCTGGCGCGCTACGACGGCATGCGCTTCGGCCACCGCGCCACGGACGCGAAGTCGTTGACCGACCTCTACGAGACCTCGCGCGCCGAGGGCTTCGGCAAGGAGGTCCAGCGCCGCCTGACCATCGGGGCCTATGTCCTCTCGGCCGGCTTCTATGACGCCTACTATGTCCGGGCGCTCAAGGTCCGCCGCCGCATCGCCCAGGACTTCGACGACGTCTGGGGCCAGGTCGACGCCATCCTGACGCCGTCCACGCCGTCGGCCGCCTTCGCCCTGGGCGACAAGCAGATCGACCCGGTGACGATGTACCTGAACGACGTCTTCACGGTCACCGCCAACCTCGCCGGCCTGCCGGGCATATCGGTGCCCGCGGGCGTCGATTCCGGCGGCCTGCCGCTGGGCCTTCAGGTCATCGGCAAGGCGCTGGACGAGGCGACCGTCTTCCAGGTCGCCGACGTGCTGGAGCAGGCCGCCGGCTTCACGGCCCGTCCGAGCAAGTGGTGGTGAGGGCCTAGCGCCCTTCCGCGTTCGGGAAGGGCAGGGTCCGCAGCCACGGCTCGGCGTCGGTGAGCCGGCTCTCGCCCGCCAGCCCGTCCTGGAAGGCGCGCAGGTTGCGATAGCTCGCCAGGATGACGACGCGGCGTCCCGGGTTTCGAGCGATCGTCTCCCGGGCGCGGGCGATCATATAGCCGTCCCACGCCGCCTGGCCCTCGTCGTCGCCGGGGCCGCCCAGCGCTCGCTCGCTCAGGACCGACGCCTGCATCAGGTCGCGCGTCAGCGCGTCGTGCGCGTCGGCGGGATGCCGCCAGTGCTGCAGCAGCGCCAGGGTCATGGAGCGGCGCAGGGCGTCCGCCCGTGCGGCGGCGGTCGGCTGCTCCGTATTGAAGCGGGCGTATTTCGCGCCGGCCGCCCCGGTCATCGCGGCGAAGACCTCGCCACCCGGCTCCATCGCCTCGACCAAGAGGGTTCGCCCGTCCAGCCATGGCCAGATCACCGCCGGATATTCGGGACGGCCGGGCGTCTCGGTACGGCCGGACAACTCGTCAGGCCGGGTTTCGACCAGCAGAACGTCCGGCTCAGCGGCGTCCAGGATCGTGCGCAGGTCGTCGTAGGAGAAGCTCGGCTCCCGTTCGTGCAGGCCGTGCAGCGGCGCCAGGATGACCACGGCGTCGGGCGCGAGCCCGTCCCGGGTCTGCGCGGAAGCGGCGCCGGCTGTGACGCAAAGCGCCAGGGCGAGGATGAGGCGGAGGAGGGGGCTGGTCATGTCGCCGGAATGCACCCGCGCCCACCGCGCCGGCCATGGCGGCGGGACAAGCGGGACCCGGGAGTGGACCGGCGGGTCAGGCGGCGGACACGGACGCCAGATTCTTGCGGTATCGGCGGCTCATCCGGACGACGTCGCCGGAGCGCAGCACCAGATCGGCGTCGCCGTGACCCCGGCTGCGCACCTCCCCGATGAGATCCAGCCTGACGATGGCGGCCCGGTGCACCCGCGCATACCGGTCCGCGGGAAGGCGTTTCTCCAGGTCGGCCAGCGGCTCGTCCACCAGCAGGGGGCCCTTGTCGGTCATGGCTTCGGCGTAGTTTCCCGCGGCGCGAAGCCACCGCACCGTGTCCAGCGGCAGGAAATGGATCACGCCTTTGCGGCGGACCTTGAGGAATGTGGGCGGCGTCGCCGCCGGGGGCGTGGGCTTGCGCCGCCATCCGGCCGCGACAAGGCCGACGTAGAACAGCGCGTTCAGGCCGATGTTCCGCACCAGCATGTGCCGCCCCATGCCCCACAGCGTCTCGTGCTGTCCGACGCCGTAGAGCGGCCAGTACGCCAGGCTGAACAGGGCGACATGCGCCACGCATGCGGCCACATACCCCAGCAGCAGGATGGAGAAACGGCGCCGCAGGCTCCCGCTCCAGCGGGCGTTCTGGACGGCCTCGAGGATGAACGGGGTCAGGACCGCCCAGACGGAGGCGATCGCCAGGCTGTAGCGGAACGAGGCTCCCCACGGCTGGGGCGACCCGCTGGAAAGGCTGGTGAGGTAGCCTTGCAGCGCCAGAACCGCCGCCACGCCGATCCAGGCCATGACGATCACCAGCGCCGTCCGCACCGGCCTGGAAAACGGAAGGACGATCTCGCCCGACGTCCCCGGTGAGTCCCCCCGGTCACTGGCCACGCTCATCGATTTCCTCGTCCCGGACACGCCCTTGCCCGACACGACTACCATCCTCGCCGGCAAAATCATCCCGGCAGGCTAGACCAGCCCGTCCAGCGTCGGCGCCTCCGCCGCGCTGCCGGGGAACACCCGGCTGTCCAGCGCGGCGCGGTCCACCCCCAGGTGATCGCGCAGCACGCCCTTGAACACCGCCCGCACGTCGATGGTCGGCGCCAGGTCGCGGCCCTCGAACAGGCGGTTGTCGGCCAGGGTCGGCCAGTCGCCGATAAGGCCGCCGGGCTTCAGCGCCCCGCCCGCCACCAGCAGGGACGAGCCCGTGCCGTGATCGGTGCCCTGGGTCCCGTTGGCCCGCGCCGTGCGGCCGAACTCGGTGGCCACGACAACGACCGTATTGGCCCACTGCTCCCCCAGCCCGTCGTGCAGGCCGCCGATCACCTGATCCAGCCCGGTCAGCCGCGTCTGAAGCTGGCCGTTCTGGCGCGCATGGGTGTCCCAGCCGTCGACGGACAGGGCGATCACATCGGCCCCGTTGTCGCCGGTCATCAGCCGCGCCACCGCCTGTCCCAGTCCGTTCACGTCGTTGCGGCGCAGCGTGCTTCCATCCCCCGCCGCCATGGCCATGGCCTCGGTCTCCAGCCCGCGCGCCAGATTGCCCTGCAGCAGCGGGTCGTCGACGTAGAGGTCCTGCAGCAGGGCCGCGATCCGGTCCTCGCCCTTCACCTGACCGCCGGGCGCCCAGCTGGAGGTTTCCGCCGCGCCGCGCAGGATCAGCGGCGTCTGCGCGCCGACCGACAGCCCTTTCAAGCCGCCGCCGCCCGCCGCCGCCAGCGCGCGGTTCAGCCAGCCGTCGTTCTGCTCCCTCAGGCCCTCGCCGCCGTTCTCCAGCACGTCCTGGGCGTCGAAATGGGAGCGTACCCGTACCGGTATGGCCGCCGCCGGGGCGAAGCGAAGCTGGCCCGCGTCGTACATCGTCTTCAGGCCGGGCAGGGACGGATGCAGGCCGAAGCCGTCGCGCATCTCCAACGCGCCCTCCACCGCCAACCCGCCGCGCAGGGCCGCGTAGTTCGGATCGCCGTACGGCACGGTGACCGACAGCCCGTCCATGGCGCCGCGCGCGACCACCACCACCAGCTTCGGCCTGGGGCCGCGCGCCTGCGCGCCCGCCTGTCCGGCGAAGGCGAGGCCGATCCCGGCCATGGAGCCGCTCAGGAGTAGGCGGCGGTTCATCATCAGATCGGTCATCGGCGCTGGAACTCCGGCGACATCAGGAACAGGGTGACGGCCTCGGCCCGGCTTTCGGCGCGGGCGATGAACTGGCGGCTGCGGTCGCCCAGCCGTTCGCCCAAGGCGCCTTGCGCCACCGCCACGGCGTCGCGCTCGGCGGCCAGGTCGCCCGCGGCCTTGGCCCAGTTCAGCCGCTTGACCAGGGCGTCCGGCCCGGCCCAGTCCGCCGCCGTGTCCGGCCAGCCTTCGGGGGAGGGGGCGGCGAAGGCCGGCTGCCCCATCTGCACCAGGGCCTGCTGCAACGGCTGCACCCGCTGCGGCCGCGTGCCCATGGCGCGGTGCGACGAGATCACGAACTCATAGGGCGTCTTCACCTTGCGCGCCTCGGGTGCCCAGCTTTCGGGCGCGGCGATCAGCGCCCTGGCGACCACGGCCAGATCGCCGCCGGACCCGGTCCAGGCCCGCTCCAGCGCGTTGACCAGCGCGGGCGGCGGCTCGTCGGCGACGAAGTGGACCGCGATCTTCCGCGCCAGCCGCCGGGCCGTCTCGGGCCGGTTGGACAGGTCCTTCAGGATGGCCCGGCCCTGTTCGGCGCCGCCCGCCGGATAGCGGCGGCCCATCACCGTCCGCTCGCCCGGCTCATGCACCACGGCGCGGAAGGTGAAGCCGTTCTCGCCCGACTCCCCGGCCAGCATCGCCGCCCGGCGGCGGCCCTGGCCCCGGCCTTCCTACTGCCGCCGCCGCGCCGCCGTCGACCATCCGGTCAGGGCGCGGGCGAACTCGGTCACGTCCGCCTGGGTGTAGCCGCCGTCGTCCCCGATCGTGTGCAGCTCCAGGATTTCCCGCGCCAGGTTCTCGTTCAGCCCGGCCTGCCGCC
>NZ_JAHFPF010000029.1 GCF_023259385.1 Brevundimonas sp.
CCTGCTGGCGGCGGCGCTGGCGACGGGCGCGGCGGTGGCCGTGTCCGGCGTCATCGGTTTCGTCGGTCTGGCGGCGCCGCATCTGGCGCGGGCGGCGGTGCGGGGCGATCCGGCCCGGCTGCTGGCGCCGGCGGCGCTGGCGGGCGGGCTGATGCTGGTCGGCGCGGACCTGCTGGCGCGGATCACCCCGACGGATCAGGAGCTGAAGCTGGGGGTGTTCACCGCCCTGGTCGGCGCGCCCCTGTTCGCCATGATCGCCTGGCGGGCCGCGAAGGAGTGGCGGCTATGATCGCATCGCTGACCATGTGGGACGCCGACGCCCGGCTGGGCGGGCGTCAGGTGCTGGACGGCGCCGACCTGGAGGTTCACGCGGGCGAGCTGGTGGCCGTCGTCGGTCCGAACGGGGCCGGCAAGTCCAGCCTGATCCGGGCCTTCGCGGGGCTTCTGCCCCTGACCGGCGGGGTCGCCCGCCTGCAGGGGGACGACGTCCGGACCCTGTCCGCCCGGCAGCGCGCCGAGCGGGTCGCCTACCTGCCGCAGGAACGGCGTATCGCCTGGAATCTGCCCGCCATCGAGATCGCCGCCCTGGGCGCGCCCTTCCTGTCCGGCGGCGCGGCGCGAGCCGCCGCTCAAGCCGCGCTGGACGAGGTCGAGGCCGGGCATCTGGCGGACCGGGGCGTGGCCGAGATGTCGGGCGGAGAACGGGCGCGGGTGCTGCTGGCACGAGCCTTGGCGGCTCCGGCGAAGGCCCTGCTGGTCGATGAGCCGATCGCCGGCCTGGACCCCGACGCCCAGCTGTTGGTGCTGGAACGGCTGAAGGCGCGGGCGAGGGCCGGGCAGGCGGTGCTGGTCAGCCTGCACGACCTGACACTGGCCGCCCGCTATGCGGACCGGGTGGCGGTGCTGCACGAGGGATGGGCCGTCGCCGACGGCGCGCCATTGGACGCCCTGACACCCGACATCATGGCGCGCGTCTTCGGCCTGTCCGCCCGCTGGATCGAGACCCCGGACGGCCCGCTGCTGTCCGGTCTGCGCTACTCGCCCGGTTCGGGGTCCGGGGTGCGCAGCGGCTCCTCACCCGACACCGTCGCATAGGGCTGGGGTCCACGCGGCACGCCGCGGCGGATGTCCTGCGACAGGCTCAGCGGCGCGGTCCCGCCGTTCAGCCGGGCCTTGTAGATCGACATGTTCTCCATGACCCGCATCATGTAGTTGCGCGTCTCGGTGAAGGGCGCGCACTCGATGAATTCGATCGGGTCCACGGTCCCCGCGCGCGGATCGCCGCAGCGCGCCACCCACTGCGGCGGACGGGCCGGACCGGCGTTGTAGGCCACCGTCGTCAGCAGCATCGAGCCGCCGAAATTGTTCATCAGGTCGCCGAGGTGGAAGCTGCCCAGCGTCATGTTGAAGTCGGGATCGTAGAGACGCTCGTCCGAGAACGGCAGGCCCAGCTGTCGCGCCACGCCGCGGCCGGTGGCGGGCAGGAATTGCATCATGCCCCGGGCGTTGGCGTGCGAACGGGCGCGCGGGTCGAAGCTGGATTCCTGACGCGTGATGGCCAGGGTGAACTCCAGCGGCGCGGCGCCCGGCACGCTCGGCGGCATGCGGATGGGGTACTGACGCTCGGGCAGCAGATAGCCGCGCTGGCTGGCGGCGCGACCGATCATCATGGCGGTGAAGCCCTCGCCGTAGCCGCGCGACGTATCCATCATCAGGGCCAGTTGCTCGACCGTCGGGACATCGTCGTCCAGCTGATAGGCGAAGACGCGGAACAGGCTGGCCTCGCCGGTCTCGCCCAGGACGCGCCAGGCGCGCACGACCTCGTTCCGTTCGAAGGCGGCGCGGTCGGCGTTGGACGGCTCGGGGTCGGCGGGCAGAGTGATCGAAGTTTGTCCGGCCTTCTCGGCGGCCAGCTGGCCGTAGAAGGTCTGGAAGTGGCGCGACCCGGCCTGGTAGTAGTTCACGGCGGCCGGAACGCTGCCCTGCGCCTCGGCGGCGCGCCCCAGCCAGTAGAGGGCGCGGCCCTGGGTGATCGGGGTGGTCGAGGACTGGCGCAGGGTCTCGAAATGCCGCGTCGCGAGCGCCGCATCGTTCAGCTTCACCAGCGCGACCCAGCCGGCGAAGAACTCGGCGTCCACCTTGCGGTCGCCGGACGGGAAGCCGTGACCGGCGAAGGCGTCGTAGGCGGCCTGCCAGTTGCGGGCCTGCAGGGCGTCCAGGAAGTAGTTGCGGCGCTCGCTCCACAGCGTGCTCTGGGCGTCGGTCGAGGACGGCGCGGCCGGCAGGTAGCGCAGGATCGGGAAGGCTTCCGACTGGCGGCTCTGCGAGCGCAGGATCCGCACCCGCTCCAGCACCACGGCGGGCTCGATGGCCTGCGACGGCGACAGGCCGGCCACGATGGCGTCGGGGCTGTAGGCGGTGCGCAACGCGACCACGGCGTTGGCCACGGCCTGCCGCTCGGGCGAGACCAGGGGAATCATGGCTCGCGTGGCCGGGCCGTGCGGCCCCAGCAGCAGCATGTTCAGCCGCGTCTCGTGGTCATCCCGCGTTAGGGCCGAATCCCATCGGGTCAGGATGCGCGACTGCTGGTCGGCCTCGAAGCTGCGGGTCCGCCACCAGTCCTTGATCAGGCGGCGCGCCTCGTCGCGGCGGCCGCGCTGCTCCAGGGCGTCGGCCAGGGCGATAGCGCCCTGCACCGTCGTCGGGGCGTCGCGCTCGAACAGGGCCAGGGCCGCGTCGGGACCGGCGTAGGAACGGTCCAGCGCGCGCTCGACCGCCTGACGGCGGCTGTCGGCCCGCGGCCAGCCGGCGAAACGGGTCGGCGCGTCAGCCAACTCGCCCCACGACATCTGGTCGGCGGCGGTGTCCAGCAGGGCCCATTCGACCAGCTTGCGGGCGGCCGGATCGCCGATCTGGGCCATGGCGGAGCGGGCGCCGGTCACATCGCGGGCGCGGGCGGCGGCCAGCCCCTGGCGGAAGAGGGCGGTGTCCTGATCGCTCAGGGTGCGCGGCTGGTTGCTGACCGGACCGGCGGGGGCGGAGGCGTAGTAGGGGACTTCCTGCGGCAGGACGCTCTCGGGCGCGGGGGCGAGAAGGGCCAGGGCGGCCGCGAGGCTAGTTCCGATCATTCCGTGTCCTATCCCCATTCGTCGTGGTTGCGGTCCGTGAACCGGCAACCTACCCTCCGGCGCTTCGCTTCCGGGCGAGTGTCGCCCAATTCCACGCAGGACCATCGTTTCAATGACCGCCCCCTTGTTCAAGGGCGTGATCACCGCCCTGATCACACCACTTCGTGACGGAAAGGTGGACGAAGCCGCCTTCACGCGGTTGCTCGAACGCCAGATCGCCGCCGGAGTTCACGGCGTCGTGCCGATGGGCACGACCGGAGAGAGCGCTTCCCTGCATCCCGAAGAGCACCAGCGGGTCGTCGAACTGTGCGTGCAGGTCGCCGCCGGACGCGTCCGCGTTATCGCCGGGGCGGGCTCGTCCTCGACGGACAAGGCCATCGACCTGGTTCGCCACGCCAAGGCCGTCGGCGCTGACGGGGCGCTGGTGGTCACGCCCTACTACAATCGTCCGTCGCAGACCGGCCTGGCCGCCCACTTCGAGGCCATCGCCGAGGCCGTCCAGCTGCCCATCGTGCTCTACAACGTCCCGGGCCGGACGGGCGTGGACCTGGCCAATGAGACGGTCGCCCGGCTGGCGGCGCATCCGAACATCGTCGGCATCAAGGACGCCACCGGCGACCTGGCCCGCGTGAGCTGGATGCGCGCCAACATCGGCGGCCAGTTCGACCTGATCTCGGGCGACGACCCCAGCTATCTCGGCTACCACGCCCACGGCGGGGTGGGAGTAATCTCGGTCACCTCGAACGTCGCGCCCGAGGGCATGGTCGCCCTGCACGAGGCGGCGCAGGCCGGGGACTACGCCGCCGCGCGCGAGTGGCAGGACCGCCTGATCGGCCTGCACAAGGGTCTGTTCCTCGACAATTCGCCGTCGCCCACCAAATACGCCCTGTCGCGTCTGCAGTTCTGCACCGAGGAGGTCCGCCTCCCGCTCGCCCCGACCGCCGACGCCGTGAAGCCCGCGATCGACCGTGCGATGGCCGACGCCGGGTTGGGATAGGATCAAGGGCGCATGGCCTCCGACAAACCGAAGATGAAGGTGCTGGCCGAGAACCGCCGGGCCAAGTTCGACTATTTCCTCGAGGACTACACCGAGGCGGGCATCGCCCTGCTCGGAACCGAGATCAAGGCGCTGCGGGACGGCCGGGCCAACATCGCCGAATCCTACGCGGCGGTGGAGGGGCGCGAGATCGTGCTCGTGAACGCCGACATCCCGCCCTACAAACAGGCCAACCGCTTCAACCACGAGCCGCGGCGGCACCGGAAGCTGCTGCTGCATCGCAAGCAGATCGACAAATTCATCGGCGCGGTCCAGCGCGACGGCCAGACCATCATCCCGGTGCGGCTGTATCTGAATGAGGCGGGCAAGGCGAAGATCGAGATCGCGCTCGCCAAGGGCAAGAAGCTGCACGACAAGCGCCAGGCCAGCGCCGACCGCGACTGGCAGCGCGACAAGGCGCGGCTGATGAAGGAACGCGGCTAGGCGGCGATCAGCCGACCAGCGGCGTCGCATCCAGGACGCCCGGCGTCGGCGCCGAAAGATAGGCGTCGGCTCCGCCCGGTCCCAGCGACGGCTTGATCAGCGGCTGGATCGCCATTCCCCCGGCCGCGACCGCGACGGCGGCCAGTAGCGCGATCAGCGCCGTTCTACGTTCGCGCGGGGTGAACACCCCGTTTCTCCTGCCCATGACAGCCTCCAAAGCTGTCCGTGAAACGTCACGAAGAGGGCGCTGTTCCCGGGCTGCGGATCACGGTTCTTCGTGGTGTGATTCGCGTTGCGCGAGAGCCACACCCGGCCGGCGGGGCAAGGCCTAGGCGCGGTCGTCCCGCAGCGGGGGGCCGCCGTTGACGCGGGGCCGCCCGATCTCGGCCAGCAGGTCGTTGAGGTCGACAAACAGGTCCGCCTGGCGGCGCAGGTCGTCAGCGATGTGAGGCGGCTGGGTCTTCACGGTCGAGACCACGGTGACCTTCACCCCCTTGGCCTGAACCGCCTGCACCAGCCGACGGAAGTCGCCGTCGCCGGAGAACAGCACGACGTGGTCCAGCCGGGGCGCCAGTTCGAGCATGTCGACGGCGATCTCGATGTCCATATTGCCCTTGGTGCGGGTGTGGCCCTGGGCGTCGGTGAAGCGCTTGACCGGCTTGGTCACCACGGTGAAGCCGTTGTAGTCCAGCCAGTCCACCAGCGGCTTGATGGGGGAGAATTCCTCGCCCTCGACCACGGCGGTGTAATAGAGGGCGCGAACCAGATCGCCCCGAGTGCGATACATCTCCACCAGCTTGCGGAAATCGAGATCGGTGTTCAGCGCCTTCGCGGCGGCGTAAAGATTGGCCCCGTCGATGAACAGGGCCGTGCGATCGGCTGGATTGGGCGTCATGGAAAAGGTCTCCGCAGAAATGGGCGTCCCACCCTCCGTCGAAATAGACAGCGAGCCCGATCCGGACTCCGCCGTCATCGTCGCGCTGGGCTGCAATGACAAGGGGGCCTGGGCCGATTGCCGCGAGGCGCTGGAGGCGGCGCTGGCGCGGTTCCGGTGCGAAGGGATCGATGTGCTGGCCCGGTCGTCCTGGTGGCGTTCGGACGCCTGGCCGAACCGCGAGGACCCGCCGTTCCTGAACGGGGTCGTCCTGGTCCGCACCGCCCATGATCCGCATGCCCTGATGGCGGCCCTGGGACGGATCGAGGAGGCCTTCGGGCGCCAGCGCGACGTCCGCAACGCCCCCCGAACCCTGGACCTGGACCTGATCGCCTATGGCCGCATCACCGGAAATTTCGACGGTCTGATCCTGCCGCACCCCCGCGCGGCCGAGCGCCTGTTCGTCATGGGGCCGCTGGCCGAGATCGCCCCGGATTGGCGGCATCCGGGCGGCGAAACGGCCGCCTGGCTGGCGCAGACGGCGTCCGTCGGGCTGGACGCAGCGCCGATCGCGTAGTCGGCACAGGTTGACCCGGACGCCTGGACCGGAAGACTGTGGCCGCGGACATCCGAAAGGGACGCCATGATCATCTGGTCGGGCTGGGGCCTGCTGGTCCCGCTGTATGTCATCGTCGCCTTCGGCGTGAGCATCGTCGGCGTCACGGCGACAGGCGCTCCGGATCCGTGGGGTCCCGCGATCGGTTTCATCCTGACAGGCCTGCTGGCGGGCGCGGCCATCTTCTTCACGGCCCGCGCCCTGGACAGCCGCGAGGGCCGGGTGCTGCTGGATGAGAAGACGGGGGAGCGGGTCCTGCTCAAGCCCACGGCGGGCAGTTTCTTCTTCGTCCCGACCCGCTACTGGGCCTTTATCGTGCCGGTGGTCGGACTCGTCCTGGGCGGGTTGATGGCGACGACGGGCGGCTAGAACGCCCAAAATACGCCCATGTGGCGTTGCACAAAGCGGTCCACATCTATATTTTGCGCGGTTCTCTCCCGCGTCCGAGGAAATTCATGGCCCGCGTCACTGTCGAAGACTGCATCGAGAAGGTGCCGAACCGCTTTGGTCTGGTTCTGCTGGCCGGTCACCGCGCCCGCAACATCGCCAACGGCGCCGCCCTGACGATCGACCGCGACAACGACAAGAACCCGGTCGTCGCGCTGCGCGAACTGGCCGACGACACCGTCGTGCCGGCCGAACTGCTGGAGAACATCATCGTGACGCTGCAACGCGTCGATGAGCGCACCGAAGCCGAGGACGAAGCCGAAGTCGTCGCCCTGCTGGCCGAACCGCAGCACATGAACATGGCCGAGGCCGAGCTGATCCGCGCGCTGCAAAGCGACCGCGACGGCGGCCAGGAGGAGCGGTACTGACGGCCGAACCCGCCAACGGTATCACCATCCTGCCGGCGCGGCAGTCCGCGCCGACCCCTGAAGCTGCCAATCTGAACGATCCCGCCGACAGCGCGGCTCCGGTCAAGGACCTGGAGCCGCAGCGCAGCAAGGTGCTGCGCCAGTTCGAGCTGGTCGAGGCGGTCCGGGCTTATGACCCGACCGCCGACGAGAACCTGCTCAATCGCGCCTACGTCTATGCGATGAAGATGCACGGCTCGCAGCTGCGGGCCTCGGGCGATCCCTATTTCGCCCATCCGATCCAGGTCGCCGGCATCCTGACCGACTACCGGCTCGACACGGCCACCATCGTCACCGCCCTGCTGCATGACGTGGTCGAGGACACCTCGGCCACCCGCGACGACATCGCCCGCATGTTCGGCGAGGAGATCGCCGTCCTGGTCGAGGGCGTGACCAAGCTGTCGCGGCTGGAGCTGCAGGCCGAGCACACGCGCCAGGCCGAGAACCTGCGCAAATTCATCCTGGCCATCAGCCGCGACGTCCGCGTCCTGCTGGTCAAGCTGGCCGACCGCCTGCACAACATGCGGACGCTCCAGTATGTGAAGCCCGAGAAGCGCGAGCGCATCAGCCGCGAGACGCTGGAAGTCTATGCTCCGCTGGGCCGGTCGATCGGCATCCACTCGATCGCGTCCGAGCTGGAAGAGCTGGCCTTCACCTATCTGAACCCGACCGCCAAGACCGCCATCGAGCGCCGCCTGGAAGCGCTGAAGCTGGAACACGGCCGCGCCATCGGCGGGGTGTCCAGCGAGGTCGAACGGGTGCTGCAAGAGGCCGGGGTCCGCGCCCGCGTCGCCGGCCGCCAGAAGACCCCGTACTCCATCTGGCGAAAACTCCAGAGGAAGTCGGTCGGCTTCTCGTCCCTGTCCGACATCTACGGCTTCCGGGTCATCGTCGAGGCCGAGGACGACTGCTATCGCGCACTGGGCGTGATCCACCGCGCCTGGCCGATGGTGCCGGAGCGGTTCAAGGACTTCATCTCGACGCCCAAGTCGAACAACTACCGCTCGCTGCACACCACGGTCGTCGGTCCCTCGGGCCTACGCATCGAGATGCAGATCCGCACCGAGGCCATGGACCGGGTGGCCGAGGACGGGGTGGCCGCGCACTGGTCCTACAAGAACAAGTCCTATGGCTTCGACAAGGAGGCCATGGAGAAGGACGGCGGGCGCGATCCGCTGCAGAACCTGCGCCACCTCGTGCAGGTCATCGAGCACGGAGAGGGCGGTGAGGACTGGGTCGAGCACGCCAAACTCGAGATGTACCTGGACCAGGTCTTTGTCTTCACGCCAAAGGGCGCCCTGATCACCCTGCCGCGCGGCGGCATGCCGCTGGACTTCGCCTACGCGGTCCACACCGGGGTGGGCGACTCCGCCGTCGGGGTGAAGGTCAACGGCGAGCTGAAGCCGATGCGTACCCAGCTGCAGAACGGCGACGTGGTCGAGATCATCCGCGGGGCCAAACGCGAAATCCCCGCCGACTGGCGATCCCTGACCGTCACCGGACGGGCGCGGTCGGCGATTCGCCGCCACATCCGCACCTCCGAGCGCGGCGAGTTCCAGAAGCTGGGCCGCGCCACCCTGGAACAGACCCTGGCCCGCGCCGGCAAGGCGCTGGAAGAGGTATCGCTGAAGCCCGCGCTGGAAACCCTGGCCGTCGAGACCGACGAGGACCTGTTCGAAGCCATCGGCCGGGGCCGACTGTCGGCCGCCAAGGTCGGCGAGACCCTGTTCCCCGCGCTCAAGGGCCGCCTCAAGGCCGGGCCGGACCGCAAGCGCATCGCCGACGACCAGGCCCGCCTGTTCGTGCGCGGCGGGGGCCTGACCCCCGGCGTCAGCGTCCACTTCGGCCACTGCTGCTCGCCCGTGCCCGGCGACCGCATCGTCGGCATTCTAGAGCCCGAGGCCGGCCTGACCGTCCACACCATCGACTGCCAGAAGCTGGCCGAGTTCGCCGATGACGATTCGGTCTGGCAGGACCTGCAGTGGACGCCGCAGGCCGAGCAGGGCGCGGTCGCCGCCGCCCGTCTGCGCGCCACGATCAAGAACGCCCCCGGCGTGCTGGGTCAGGTCACCACCATCATCGGCGAGGCGGGCGGCAACATCATCAACCTGTCCATGAGCCACCGGCAGCAGGACTTCTTCGACGTGGACATCGACGTTGAGGTCGAGGACGCACGCCACGCCACCATGATCATGGCCGCTCTGCGCGCCAATCCGTCGGTCGACACGGTCGAGCGCGCGCGCGGGTGAGCGACGATCGCCCCCTGAACGCCGCCCAGATGGCGTCGCCGTCCTATCGGCTGGCGGCCCTCGACCAGGACTTCCTGCTCAGCGAGGGCATGCGCGGCGTGCGTTTCCTGATGGAGTACGAGAAGGCCGAGGAGGCGCTGAGGGCCTGGGGCGTGCGCTCCACCATCGTCGTCTTCGGCAGCGCGCGGGTGGGGGAGGAGACCAGCCCCAATCACGCCCGCTGGTACGCTCAGGCCCGCGAGTTCGGCCGTATCGCCTCCGAACGGGGCGGGGCCATGCGGGGCGAGATCGGCCAACCGCGCGACAACGTCATCGCCACGGGCGGCGGACCGGGCATCATGGGCGCGGCCAACCGGGGCGCGCACGACGTCGGGGCCCCGTCAATCGGTTTCAACATCACCCTGCCGCACGAGCAGGAGCCGAACCCCTGGTCGACGCCGGAGCTGACCTTCCGCTTCCACTACTTCGCCATGCGCAAGATGCATTTCGCCATGCGCGCCAATGCGCTGGTCGTCTTTCCCGGCGGCTTCGGCACCTTCGACGAACTGTTCGAGATCCTCACCCTGCGCCAGACCGGCAAGGAGCGGGCCATCCCCATCGTACTCGTCGACAAGGCCTACTGGACCTCGGTCGTCGGCTTCGACGCCCTGGTCGAGCACGGCATGGTCAAGGCGGCGGACCTGGATCTGATCAGCTTCGCCGAGGACGCCGAGACCGCCTGGGCCGAACTTCTGGCGCGCGGCCTGAACCCCGGCGCTGAAAACAGCGCCGATCCGGCGCAACCGGCCCTTCAAAGCGAGCCCGTCACGGGTTAGGGGAGGGGTCATGACCTCCGAAGACGTACTCAACGAATTCCGCGACGCCGGCGCCCTGCGCGAAGGCCATTTCGTCCTGTCGTCGGGCCTGCACAGCCCGACCTTCCTGCAGAAGAACCTGGTGTTCATGGACGCCGAGCGCTGCGGGCGGCTGTGCAAGGCGCTGGCCGAGAAGATCGTGGCCGCGGTCGGCCCGGTCGACGTGGCCATCTCCCCGGCCGTGGGCGGCATCATCCCCGGCTATGAGACCGCCCGCTGGCTCAAGGTCCCTTCGATGTACGTCGAGCGCGTGGACGGTGAGTTCAAGCTGCGCCGCGGCTTCCAGGTCGATCCCGGCCAGAAGGTCGTGATGGTCGAGGACATCGTCACCACGGGCCTGAGCTCGCGCGAGTGCATCGCCGCCATCAACGCCGCCGGGGGCGAGGTGATCGCCGCCGCCTGTATCGTCGACCGCTCGGGCGGCCGCGCCGACGTGGGCGTGCCCCTGATCGCCCTGGCGACCCTGGACGTGCCCGCATACCCCGCCGACGCCCTGCCGCCGGAACTGGCCGCCATCCCGGTCGAGGATCCGGGCAGCCGCCGGCTGTCGAAATAGGGACGCGCCAATGGCCGGTCTTGTCCGTCTGGGCGTCAATATCGACCACGTCGCCACCGTGCGGAACGCTCGCGGCGGCGTGCATCCCGATCCGGTCCGCGCGGCCCGGGAGGCCCTGTCGGTCGGCGCCGACGGCATCACCGCCCACCTGCGAGAGGATCGCCGCCACATCACCGACGCCGACATAGCGGCGCTCAGTGATCTGTGCGCTACGGCGGGCAAGCCGCTGAACCTCGAAATGGCGGTGACGGAGGAGATGCTGGCCATCGCCCTGCGCCACCGGCCCCACGCCGCCTGCCTGGTGCCCGAGCGGCGCGAGGAGGTGACGACCGAGGGCGGTCTGGCCGTGGCCGGCCACGAGGCCCGCATCGCCCCCGTGGTGAAAGCCCTGGCCGACGCGGGCGTCCGCGTCTCCCTGTTCATCGAGCCGTCGATCGCCCAGGTCGAGGCCGCCGCCGCCGTCGGCGCCCAGGTCGTGGAGTTTCACACCGGCCGCTACTGCCACCTGTCGGGCGACGACCGGGCGATCGAGTTCGAACGGCTGCAGGCCGCGGCGACCCGCGCCGCCGACCTCGGGCTGGAAGTCCATGCGGGCCATGGCCTGGACTACGACACCGCCGCCGACATGCTGGCCATCCCCGAGGTGCGCGAGCTGAACATCGGCCATTTCCTGATCGGCGAGGCCGTCTTCGTCGGGCTGGCGACGGCGATCCAGCGCATGCGCGCCGCCATGGACGCAAAATTATGATCCTCGGCGTCGGCGCGGACCTGTCGGACATCCGGCGCATCCAGACGTCGCTGGATCGCTTCGGCGAACGCTTCAAGACACGCTGTTTCACCGAGCTCGAGCGCACCCGTTCGGACCGCAAGCCGGACCCCGCCTGGAGCTACGCCAAGCGGTTCGCGGCCAAGGAGGCCTGCGCAAAGGCCCTCGGCACGGGCATGCGCGCCGATGTCTACTGGCGGGACATGGGGGTGGTGAACCTACGGTCGGGTCAGCCGACCATGGCGCTGACCGGTCCGGCAGCGGAACGTCTGGCCCGCATGACGCCTGCGGGACATGAAGTCCGTATACATCTCACCCTCAGCGACGAGCATCCGTACGCACTCGCCTTCGTGGTGATCGAAGCCTTGCCCGTCGCTTAATCACGTTATACCGATTTCGCCGCTGAAAGACCGCGCACAGCGGCTGGGGGATAGAGTCATGAGCGACGAGAACAAGCCGCACGACGACCACGGCCATGGGCCGGACGCCGGTCACGGCCACGACGAACCCGCCGCGCCCGCGCATGGCCATGACGATCATGCGACTGCCGCTCATGACGAGACCGAAGTCGAGGCGCATGGGCACGAAGAGCCGGCCGCCGCGCACGACGACCATGCGCCCGCCGCCGTCGAGGCCGATCATGACGCCCACCCCGCGCCCGTTCACGACGATCACGCCCCTGCCGCGGAGGCCGAACACCACGCGCCGGCCGAGGCCGTCCATGACGATCACGGCCCCGCGGCTCATGACGATCACGCCGCGCCCGTAGAGGCCGCGCACGACGAACCCGCCGCCGAAACCCACCCGACGCCCGTGGAGGCCGCCGCGGTCGCCGCCGCGGCCGGTGTGGCGGTCGCCGCCCCTCAACCGGAGAAGCGCCCCGTCTGGAGCGACGCCGGCGACGCCCCGTTCGAGGATGTCGACGCCACCCCGGTCTACGCCCGCACCAAGAAGAGCAAGAAGACCTCGGGCGGAAGCGCCAACGAGGGCTGGGAAGTCCTCAAGACGATCTTCTTCGCCCTGCTGATCGCGCTGGTCCTGCGCGTCCTGCTGTTCCAGCCCTTCACCATCCCGTCGGCCTCGATGGAGCCCAACCTCTACCAGGGCGACTACATCGTCGTGTCCAAGTGGTCGTACGGCTATTCCAAGCACTCGATCCCGTTCAGCCCGCCGGTCTTCAACGGCCGGGTCTCCCTGCCGGTGGTCAGCCATGCGCCAGAGCGGGGCGACATCGTCGTCTTCAAGCTGCCGCGCGACAACAAGACCGACTACATCAAGCGCCTGATTGGCCTGCCGGGCGACCGGATCCAGATGATCAACAACGTGCTGCACATCAACGGCGCGCCGGTCCGCGACGTGGTCGTGTCGGACGCCGATGTCACCAACATGTACGGCATGCCGATCATCCAGGCCGAAGAGACCTTCCCGGACGGCTCCAAGACCTTCCGCATCCAGGATTTCGGTCCGGGCAACGATCTGGACAACACCCCGGTGTTCGAGGTTCCGTCGGGCCACTACTTCATGATGGGCGACAACCGCGACAACTCGATCGACAGCCGTGTCGATCAGTCGCAGAACGGCGTCGGCCTGGTCCCGGCCGAGAACCTGATCGGCAAGGCAGAGATCATTCTGTTCTCGTGGAACGAGGGCGCCTCGCTGTGGAATCCGGTCAGCTGGTTCACCAAGGTTCGCCTGAGCCGCTGGTTCAACGTTCTCGACTGATGGCGGATCGTCGGGCCGAGGCCATCCATGCGCTGACGCGCAACCTCGGCCACGATTTCCGGGATGCGGGCCTGCTCGAGCAGGCCCTGACCCACGCCAGCGTGGGCGAGGGCGCCGAGCGCGACGCGCGCGGACGGCCCTTCCTGGACAACCAGCGGCTTGAGTTCCTCGGCGACCGCGTGCTGGGCCTGCTGGTCGCCGACACCCTGATGCGCGACTTCCCCGAGGCCGACGAGGGCGACATGTCCGCGCGCCTTCACGCCCTGGTCGACAAGGCCGCCTGCGCCCGCGTCGCCGACCGACTGCAGGTCGGGCCGGCCATGCGGCTGTCGCCCGGCGAGGCCAAGCAGGGCGGCCGCCGCCGCGAGGGCGTCCTGGGCGACGCCATGGAGGCCATCCTTGCCGCGGTCTGGCTGGACGGCGGCATCGAGGCGGCCCGCAAGGTTTTCGACACGGCGTGGCGGGCGGAGTTCGCGGCCAATCCGAAGAAGGCGCTGACCAACCCCAAATCGGCGCTTCAGGAATGGGCGCTGGGGCAGGGCAGGGCGCTTCCGACCTACCGGATCGTGGAGCGAACGGGCTCGGATCACGCCCCGACATTCACCGTTGAAGCAAGCGTAGCCGGATATCCGCCCTTGACCGCGCAGGGGCGATCACGTCAGGACGCGGAGAAAGCGGCCGCAACGGCCCTTCTTCAACGTGAAGGCGTGATTTGACCGAACCTCAAAACCAGCGTGCCGGCTTCGCCGCCATCATCGGCGCTCCCAACGCGGGCAAATCCACGCTGGTCAACCGGCTGACCGGGACCAAGGTCTCGATCGTCACCCAGAAGGTGCAGACCACCCGCTTCCCCGTGCGCGGCATCGCCATCTACGGCGACGCCCAGATCGTGCTGGTCGACACCCCCGGCATCTTCAGCCCGCGCCGCCGCCTGGACCGCGCCATGGTCGCCTCGGCGTGGGGCGGAGCCGATGACGCCGACATCGTCGTGCACCTGATCGACGCCGCCTCGCACATCGCCGCCGAGGGCAAGGAAGGTCAGGCTGCCGACCGCCGCTCGGCCGAAGACACCGAGACGATCATCGCCGCGCTGAAGGCCGCCGGCAAACAGGTCATCCTGGCGCTGAACAAGATCGACGGCATGCGCCGCGACACCCTGCTGGCGC
The DNA here is from genome assembly GCF_023259385.1 of Brevundimonas sp. Lineage (GTDB taxonomy): Bacteria > Pseudomonadota > Alphaproteobacteria > Caulobacterales > Caulobacteraceae > Brevundimonas. Next base: position 14,266 of record NZ_JAHFPF010000029.1, read on the forward strand.
TGTCGCACGCCCTGTTCGAGACGGGCGTCTACAGCGAGGTCTTCATGATCTCGGCCCTCAGCGGCGACGGCGTGGACGATCTGGGCCAGCGGCTGGCCGCCGCCATGCCCGCCGGTCCCTGGCTCTATCCGGAAGACCAGTCCGCCGACGTGCCCATGCGCGTGCTGGCCGCCGAGATCACCCGCGAGAAGGTCTATCTGCGCGTCCACGAGGAACTCCCCTATTCGGCGGCGGTTGAGACCACCGCGTTCGAGGATCGCGCCGACGGCTCGGTCCGCATCGAGCAGACCATCTATGTCGAGCGCGAGAGCCAGCGCCCGATCGTGCTGGGCAAGGGGGGCCAGACCCTCAAATGGATCGGCCAGAAGTCGCGTGAGGAGCTGACCGAGCTGCTGGACCGCCAGGTTCACCTGTTCCTGACGGTCAAGGTCGATCCGAAGTGGCAGGACAGCCGCGCCCTCTATGCCCAGTTCGGGCTGGACTACGACGTCTAAGAGCCCGCGTTCCGTGTTTCATGTTCCCCGTCGCGCCGGAAACCATCCCCGGCTGACCTTCGGCTTTCTGGTCGTTCTCGTCATCGTCGCCGCCGGCCTGATCGCCTGGGCCACGGTCCACAGGCCGACCGTGCGCGTGACGCCCGATCCCCTGCCGCCGCGCCCGCCGCTCGAGGTGGTCGAGCGCCTGCCGGATCTCAAGGCGCAGATGGACCGCTGGAGCGCCTCGGGCCAGTTTACGGGCGGGGTGCTGGTCGCCAAGGGCGATCAGGTCCTGTACCGTCAGGTCCACGGCTGGGCCGACCGCAGCCTGATGAAGCCGCTGGAGCTCAACTCCCGCTTCCGCCTGGCCTCCGTCAGCAAGCAGTTCACCGCCGCCGCCATCCTGCGCCTGCAGGACGAGGGCAAGCTGTCGGTCTGGGACCCGGTCTGCAAATACATCCAGCCTTGCCCCGCCGCCTGGGAGCCGATCCGGCTGCATCACCTCCTGTCGCACACCTCGGGCATTCCCGACCTGATGGCCCGTCCGGGCTGGGGGCTGCGCCGCGTCACGCCAGCAACGCCGGAAGAATTGACTGCTGATTCCATGCGTTATGGACTTCAATTCCCACCCGGGACAAAGGTCCGTTACGACAACGCCGGCTATAACCTGCTGGGCGCCGTGGTCGAAAAGGTCAGCGGCATGGGCCTGCACGCCTATCTGCGGACCGCCTTCTTCAAGCCGCTGGGCATGGCCGACACCGGCTATGACGACGGCGCCTCCGACGTGGTCATGGGCTACGCCAACCTGGCCGGCGGCCCGACGCCCCAGCCGGACGCCAACGTCAGCATCATCTTCGGCGCAGGCGCGCTGTATTCAACGCTGGACGACCTGCTGGTCTGGCAGCGCGCCCTGCACCGAGGCCACATCCTGTCGCCGCACAGCTACGCCCAGATGATCGCCGACCACGCGCCGGACGGCACGCCGGACGAAAGGGGCAACCCGCGCCGGCTATGGGGCTATGGCGTCTACGACAAGGAACTGGGCCGCCAGGTCCGGCCGGACTTCACCGACAACCAGATCTTCCACACCGGAAGCTGGTCCGGCTTCCGTAACCTGGTCACCTACCAGCCGGACGCGGACGTGACGGTGATCGTGCTCTCGAACAACTATCACCAGCGCGATGCGGTCTTCCTGTTGTCCCAGCAGGGCATGGCCGAGGCGCTGGGCCGCAGCTTCCCCACCAGCGTGGCGCGTTGAATCAGACGATCTTCTTCGCCGCCTTGGTGGGGTCGCCGAGTTCGGTATTGAGGGTGATCGCCGCCCGGGTCAGGCGAACGACAACCTCCGCATCGATGGTCTCGCCTTCAGCGAAGCCGATGCTGGCCATCTCGAACTGTCCGCCGGACTTCAGGCGAGGCTCGATGTCCTGCAGCCGCTGACCGCGCCAGTAGCCCAGCAGAACGCGCTGGCCCTCGGCCCGGATCAGCAAGGCTGGACCGTTCGAAAGATAGACGAGGTGGCCCCACTTGATCACCTCGTCCAGGCCGCCGACCGACAGGGCCGCCGTGCGCAGTCGCGTGACGAGGTCGGCCTGCCAGCCGGCCATGCCGGCGACATAGGCGTCGGGAGAGGCGGGAGGCGGGACCTTTTGCACGGCTCAGGCCTCCCAAAGCGTTCGGATGTGACGCTCCAGTTTGTTTAGGCTGCCGGTCCAGCCGGCCTCCATGCCGCTAAGTGGGCCGACCGCGTCGGCCTTGGCCTGCTGCACGACGGCCTCGAAGCGCATGATGGTTTGATCCCCCTCCTCGTCGAAGCGGATGGTCTGCTCGACCTCGAACCAGACATCCCCATCGGCGGCATTCACCCAGGTCCGCATCACCAGACGCTCAGGCTCGTCCAAGATGATGAAGCGGCCGTCGAACGGATAGTCGCTCCCGTCAGGGCCGCGCATGACCATGTGGATCGCGCCGCCGGGCCGGACGTCCATCTTCACCACGGGCGTGGTGAAATGTTCAGGCGCCCACCAGACGGCCACGTGGGCCGGGTCGGTCCACATCTTCCACACCAGGGCGCGAGGCGCGTCGAAGGTGCGCACGATGTTGAGACGGGTCAGGGCCTCGGGAATGGTCGCGGCGACGGACATCCGGCTCTCCTCAGGCGACGCGGCGGAAGGGGAAGAGGGCGCGCAGGGAGGCGTCACGCAGCCACAATCCGCCCCACATGACTAGGCCCAGATAGAGGCTGAACAGCTGGTGGCTGAACAGCGGGGCGCCAGCGCGGATCTGGGTCGCCATGGCCCCGCCGAGCAGGCCCATGAACAGCACCGCCCCCAGCACGCTGGTGCGCGGGATCAGATAGAGGATCAGGCAGCCCAGCTCGATCAGGCCGATGGCGAAGGCGTAGCCGTGCGGCCAGCCGAGCTGGGCCATGGTTTCCTCGGCCACCGGCATGCCGCTGAGTTTGGGGAAGACCGAGGCGCCGAGGATGAACAAGGCGAACAGTCCGGTCAGCACGCGACCGCTCCAGACCATGGGGGTGGCCTTCATGGGAATCTCCGGAAATGGGGGAAGGGGGCGGCGCGATACGGCCGCCCCGGAAAGCCGTCAGCCCTGAGCGGGCTTCCAGTCGGCCGACGGAATGGTGTTGACCATCCACGGCACGCCGAACTTGTCGACGAAGTTGCCGTAGCCCGGCGACCAGAAGGTCTCGGAAAAGTCCATGATCACCTTGCCGCCTTCGGACAGGGCGTCGAACCAACGACGGGCCTCAGCCCCGTCCTGGGTGTGCAGGGTGACGTCGAAGCCGTTCTTGGGCTTGTCGATATTGGGCGCCCAGTCGACGTCCATGTCGGCGCCCATGATCGCCTGATCGCCCACCTGCAGCCAGGCGTGCATCAGCCAGTCCTTGTACTGCGGGCCGACGGGCATGTCGGGCGGGCCTTCGCCGTAGGGGAAGGCGGCGGTGATCTCGCCGCCCAAGACCTTGGCGTAGAATTCGAACGCTTCCTTGCACTGGCCCCGGAAGCTGAGGCTGGTCACGATCTGCATGGCGTTTCCTCGGGTTCTATTTGTTGGCGGCCAGCCAGGTCTCCAGCCGGTCCGCGGTGCTGTTCCAGCCGTACTTGTGGCCGGTCAGGCTCTGTTCGGACTTCAGGCCCTCATGGGTGAAATCCATACGCGTCTGCCCGTCTTCGGTTTCTGTCAGGATCAGGGTCACCAGCGTCTCCACCGGCGGGCCGTCCTCGTGGGACTCGTCCCACTTGAAGGTGAAGACCAGTCGCTCGGGCGGGACGATCTCGCGATAGACGCCGCCCTGCCAAAGGTCCTGGCCGGTCTCGGGCGACCGCAGACAAGCCCGCCATTCACCGCCGACCCGCAGGTCCTGTTTGACGCTGACCGCGGGCCATTCGACCGGCCCCAGCCACATGACCATCGCCTCGGGATTGGTCCACGCCCGCCAGACCAGGGGCCGCGGCGCATCGAAGACGCGCTGCATGTTCAGGGTCGGGCGTTGGGTTAGGTCTTCAGCGAGGGTCATGCGGGGCGCTCGGCGGGACGGATCAGTGGGTCTTCAGCAGTTCGGCCAGCTGGTCGGCGCAGGTCCCCCAACCTTCATGGAAGCCCATGGCCTCATGCTGCTTCATGGTCTCGGCGTTCCAGTGACGGGCCGTAGCCACGTATTCCGTCTTGCCGTCCGCCGTCGGCGTCAGCTCGACGGTGGCCACCATGAACGGCTGACCGGCCGGTTTCCAGTCCGGCGTCAGGGCGTCGGTGGTGATCCAGCGCTTGCCCGGCTCGACATGCAGGAAGATGCCGCTGTTGGGCATGGTCTCGCCGTCGGGGCCGTGCATGACGAAGTTGAACACGCCGCCGGGACGCGGATCGATCCGGACGTCCGACAGGGTCCACGGGCGCGGCACGAACCATTGCTGCAGGATCTCCGGGGTCATCCACGCCTTCCAGATCTGCTCGGGCGTCGCATCGATGGTCCGGCGCAGGGTCAGCGAATGTTCGTGCGCCACGCCGTCGGTGTTGCAGGGATTGGTGTCAGTTTCTTGGGCCATTTTCAGGGTCTCCTTTCTGGATTTTCTTCAGGTAGGCATCGAGGCGGTTGAAGCTGGCGTCCCAGTACCGGCGGTAGTGTTCCAGCCAGTCGGCGACGCTCTTCAGCGCCATGGGTTCGAGGCGGGCAGGGCGCCATTGCGCCTCCTTGCCCCGGCTGATCAGCCCGGCCTTCTCCAGCACCTTCAGGTGTTTCGACACCGCCGGAAGGCTCATGTCGAACGGTTCGGCCAGCTGGTTGACGCTGGCTTCGCCCTCGGTCAGCCGCGCCAGGATGGCCCGACGGGTCGGGTCGGCCAGGGCGGCGAACTTGGCGGAGAGGGGATCGGTTTCCATCGGGGCGCTTCGTATCTAACTGATAGGTTAAATGCGCCCGGGCCGAGGCGTTGTCAACCATTCGGTTAAATTAAAAATCCGACCTACCAATGCAGACCAAGACGGAGCCCGCCATGACGCCCTTGATCGCCGCCCTGATGCTGACCGCCGCGCCGCAAGCCGCCCCCTCGCCGGCGCCGTCCGCCGAAGTCGAGATCGGCCACGTGCTGGATCAGTTGAACGTCGCCTCGACCGCGGCGGACACAACCGTCTATTTCGACCTGTTCACGCCGGACGCCCGCTTCATCGGCACCGATGCGACCGAACGCTGGTCCCTGCCGGAGTTCCGCGCCTATGTGGAACCCTACTTCGCCCGGGGGCAGGGCTGGACCTACACGCCGCGGAACCGGGTCATCACCATCGCACCCATCGACTGCCGCTGCCTCGCCTGGTTCGACGAGGTGCTGGACAACGACAGCTATGGCGTGACGCGCGGCTCGGGCGTGCTGCGCCTCACCGAAGACGGCTGGAAGATCGAGCAGTATGTGCTCAGCTTCACCGTGCCGAACGACCGCGCCCGGGCCGTGGTCGAGGCGATCAAGGCCGCGAACTAGCGAACCTGGCGGGCGGCGTTCAGGCGCGTTTGCCGCGCCTGCTCCATCTTCTGCAGCTCCCGCTGGATCTCGTCGACCCGGTCAGCCCGGACGTTGAAGGCGGTCATGTCCCGGTCCGTCGTGAACATGATCTGGCCGCTCTCCACGCTCCAGCGGGTGCGGGACAGGATGTCGAGCTGGGCGTCCATCTCGGTGAACAGCATCTGACTGAGCTCGGCGCCGATCCCGGCCTGTTCGTATTCGCGGGCGACCGCGGCGTCGAAGTCGCGCAAAATCGCCTGGCGACGAGCGGCGGAGACCGGCACCCGGGCCAGTTCCGCGCGCGCCTGATCCCGAAGCCGGTCATCGCCGGCCTCGGCTCGGGCAGACAGCTCGCGCAGGGCCTTCAGCTTGTTGCGGGCGCGGGCCAATCCGCCGGGCGCGCCCAACGCCCGAGGCTCGAAGAAGTCTTGACTGACGATGGCGTCGCGCTCGGCGACGATCCGCTCAGCCTCGGCGTCGCGACGG
>NZ_JAHFPF010000030.1:0-5762 GCF_023259385.1 Brevundimonas sp.
GCAGCCGCCGTATCGCGAAGGCTGGTTTCGCACTGGTTCAGCGCGGTTTCCATGAACGTGACCAGTGTCGGACACCAGAAGCCGATCGCCAGATCAGGTGCGACTGGAAGATAGAGCTCGATGCCTTCGACTTCGAAGCCGATGTTTCCATAGAGGCTATGATCGGTCGAGTTCGACATCACGACCGGGGAGTCGCCGAGCAGGAAGGTTCGCCCACGGGGTGGTTGGAACAGGAACATCGCCTTGAGCGCCAGGCTCTTGGCGAAAACGTCCAGATTGTTCCGGATGAGCATCAGCGCTGTCAGCTTGATTTGCTCAGGATCCTGTCCGCCGGCCAGTTGGGGAATAGTGTCCGGATCGTCGCCGCCTTCCCGCAGTCTGGCGCGGATCTGCGCGTCCACATCGAGCATCTGCGCCCTGATCCCTAGTCCACGCAGGCGCTGAAGGGCCGCGAACACGCAGACAGCTGCACGGTCCTCGGCGGCGAGGTCTGCGAGGCTGCGCTCGATACGCAGGCGTTGAATTGCTTTCGAAGCCTGATCTTCGATCTTCCCCATACCGCCCTCGAGTGACAACGCCATCTCGCCATCGTCGAAGCTGTTGAAGTCCCGTCCAAGCATGATGTTTTCGCCCGACGTGCGAAATGATCGACTGTCATGTTTGTCGAACACGTCGACTTGCGGGAGCTTGCCCTTCGCCGGCTTGGCCCACGCCCCCTGCAGCATCAGCGGCACGTGGTGGTGACCGCAAGGCTTCGACTGCCCTTTCGGCACCCGTTGATCGTTGTTCTTTCGCGAATCACGCGCCATGTCGAACAGTCTAAGACTTCCTAGTCCCGCGAGGGCATCAGATGCCTGAAGCAGAAATCGGCGGCGTCTGCAGTGAGCCGGACATGAGCATTCGACAGCTGGTCGACGCCTCGCCCGAAAGCGGACGTCGCCAGAGACCACGTTGAGTCAGGACCTGCCAAAACTATACAGCCGGTCCAGCCCGCGCTCTCAAAGCCTCATACAGCTGCCCCGGCCCTAGCAGCGCGTCTTTCAGGCCATCCTGAACCCTCGGCGACTCCAGCGCCTGTTTGCTGAGACTGTTGTGCGCCGCAAGGGCGTCCATGATGGCGTCGAGAAGCTCCTTGCCGAGCGTCGGGGAGCTGGCGAACTGGGCCTTGGTGTTGTTGCTGGCCTGCTGGATCAACTCGTCGGATTCCAGCAGCTTTCCCTTGAGCACCTGGTTCACATAGACGAGCTGGTCGCTGTCCGTCGTGTCCGCGCCGAACAGGTCGTTCACCCGCGCGATGATCTCGTCGAGGAGCGCCTTCTCCTTCTCGTGGATGCCGCCTGAGCCGGTCTCGGACATGCCCGGCAGCTTGGGTGCCTCCCCTGCCCCATAGGTCAGGTCGCGCCTGCCCTCGTTTTTCAGGGTGTGGTGGGTCAGCTTGATGCCGGTCAGGTCGACACCTTCCCGCTCGCGACCGAAGACCAGCAGCGGCAGCAGGCGGCGATAGAAGATCGCCCGCTTTTCGACGTCGGTGTTGCCGTAGTCGATGATCTGGCTGAGGAAGCTGTAGAGCCGCAGATACGCGCCCATGTCGCTCTTGAAGAGCTCCAGCGCCCCCATGTGGTCGCGGGCGTCCGCTTCACCTTGGGTGTTGCCGGCAGCCATCGCCGTCGTGAGGGCCTGTCGGGCCCCGTTGAAGGCTTTCAGGATGCGATCGGCGACCGGCTCCAGCGCCGATATCAGCTGCCCCTGCGTGGCCTTCGGATTGAGCTCGACCTTGCCCACCCGCTCAACATCGAAATCGTCGTAGTGGCCGGCGGCGTCCAGCTTGGCGCGCAGGTCGAAGATCAGGTTCGGGTCGGTCGCGCTCTCCAGCTCGGCCGTCTCGAAATAGGTCCGGAAGGCCGCGAGGACCTCTTCGGAGCTGTTCACGAAGTCGAGGATGTAGGTCGTATCCTTGCCGGGATGCGACCGGTTCAGACGCGACAAGGTCTGCACGGCCTGGATGCCGGCGAGGCGGCGGTCGACGTACATGCCGCACAGCTTGGGCTGGTCGAAGCCGGTCTGGAACTTGTTGGCGACCAGCAGCAGGTGGAAGTCCGGGCCGTCGAAAGCGTCGCGGATGTCGCGTCCATTCAGGCCGGCGTTCAGTTCCTTGCTCGTCTCGGTGAACGGCTCCGACCCGGCGTCCTTGTCGTTCACCTCGCCCGAAAAGGCGACCAGGGTCCCGAGCGAATAGCCCTTCTCCTTGATGTATTTCTGGATGGCCAGCTGCCAGCGAACGGCCTCGATCCGGCTGCCCAGAACCACCATCGCCTTCGCCTTGCCGTCCAGCAGCGGTTGGACGTTCTCGCGATAGTGTTCGACGACGATCTGGACCTTCTGGCTGATGTTCCAGGGGTGCAGCTGCACCCACTTCATGATGGCCTTGTTGGCGGCCGACTTCTCGACCTCCTTGTCGTCCCAGTCCTGGCCGTCGTGAGCGAGGCGGAAGGCCAGCTTGTAGGGGGTGTAGTTCTTCAGCACGTCGAGGATGAAGCCCTCCTCGATCGCCTGGCGCATCGAATAGACGTGGAAGGGCGTCGGCAGGCCGTCGTCGCCCTTTCGCCCGAACAGCTCCATCGTCTTGGCCTTGGGCGTTGCGGTGAAGGCGACGTAGGTCATGCCCTTGTCGTCGGCGCGCCCGGCCATCTTGGCCGCCAGAATGTCCTCGTTGGAGACCTCGCCCCCGTCGGCCAGTTCGGCGGCCTCGGCGGCCGACAACATCTCCTTCAGCTTGGAGGCGGCCTCGCCCGTCTGGCTGCTGTGCGCCTCGTCGGCGATGACGGCGAAGGCCTTGCCTTCGGTCGCCGCCAACTCTTGCACGGCCTCCAGCGCGAAGGGGAAGGTCTGGATGGTGCAGACGATGATCTTCTTGCCGGCCGCCAGCGCCTTTACCAGCTGTCCGCTCTTGGAGCCGCACTCGCTCTTGATCGTCTCGACCACGCCGGTCGTCCGCTGGAAGTCGAACAGGGCTTCCTGGAGCTGGCTGTCGATGACGTTGCGGTCCGACACCACGATGACGCTGCTGAACAGCTTCGTGTCATTCGCGTCGTGTAGCTCGGACAGGAAGTGCGCCGACCAGGCGATAGAGTTTGTCTTCCCCGATCCGGCCGAATGCTGGATCAGGAACCGTCCGCCCGGGCCTTCCTTCAGCACCTGCGCCGCCAGCTTCCGCGTGGCGTCGAGCTGGTGATAGCGGGGGAAGATCACGCCGGTAATGGTCTTCTTGGCGTCTCGCCGGGTCACCATGAAACGTCCAAGGATCTCAAGCCAGCTATCTCGCTGCCAGACCTGCTCCCAGAGGTAGGCCGTGGGGTGTCCGCCGGTGCCCGAGGGGTTGCCCTTGCCCCCGTGGTCGCCCTGGTTGAACGGCAAGAAGCGCGTCGCCGGGCCTTCCAACCGGGTCGTCATCGCCACTTCAGTGTTGCTGACCGCGAAGTGGACCAGCGCGCCCGCCGGGAAGGACAGCAGCGGTTCGGCCGCTTGGCCTTTGGGCTTGGGGTTCCGGTCGAACCGGTACTGGTCGATGGCGTCCTGAAGGCTCTGGGTGAAGTCGGTCTTCAGCTCGACCGTCGCGACCGGGATGCCGTTCAGATACAGCACCAGGTCGAGACAGTTCTCGCTCGCGGTCGAGTACCGGACTTGCCGCACGACGCGCAGACGGTTGGCCTGATAGCGCGCCATGATCTCGGGGTTCATGCCCATGGCCGGTTTGAACTGGGCCATCGCCACCCGGCCCTTGGCTCCGACGATGTCGAGGCCGTTGCGCAGCACGTCCAGGACCCCGCGCTCGTCCAGCGACTTGCGCAGCCGGTCGGCCAGCACGGTGCCCGCAGCGGCCCCGTGGGTTTTCGACAGGGCATCCCAGGTCGCCGGTTGGGTGGCCTGCACCCAGGCCGTCAGGTCGGCGGGGAACAGCGCACGGGCGCGGTCGTGGTGGGCGGCGTCGCCCGGAGCATACAGCCAGCCGTGGGCGCCCAGGTGCGCGCAGATTTCGTCCTCGAAGCTGATCTCTTTATGGATGCTCATGCTTCCCCCATGGCTTGCGTCAGCCAGCCAGCTGCGTCGCTTCCCAGTCCTTGTAGGTCTGGCCGGCGGGCGTCTTCCAAGCCGTCGTACCCTGTGCCTGTCGGCCATAGACAATAGCTGCGGCCGCACTGGGTGAACTGAATGCGTAGTTCTCTGCGAATGTGCAGTGGTCGCCAGTCAGAATGAGAACACCTGAGCGCCTCAAGTCATCATGCAGGCTCGCATAACCGCTGGCGGCCTTCTCCTTGCCCTCCCACGCCGCCCGCGCATGTGATCCGGCTTGGACCACAAACTCCCCATCCTCGAGCACCGCGACCGCCGTGAGGCCTTGGCTGGGATAATCCAGTCTGAACTCCACAGTCGGTTTTGCAGCGGGAGGGCCCGAGACGGCAACTCCGGCGGCGGTAGAGGGCCGCACCTTCTGGACGAACATGTCTATCCGCACGGCAGGCAGGACCATGAACAGGTAGTCGAGGAAGGCTTCCATGTTCGCCCGTGCCGACTCCGACAGGCCGGGACGCGGCGGGGTGTTGCCGTTGTCCAGCGGCATGACGCCGACCTTGCGGGCCTCCTCGACCAGCCGGGACTCCAGAAATTTGGCGTGCGCCTTATGCAGGTTGTTGGCTGCCGAGGTCACCAGCACGGCCGTCGTCCACCAGTCCTTGTTCGCCTCATGGCTCTTCATCCGCGCGGCGATGTCCTCGCCCTCGCCGATATAGGCCAAGGGCTTTCCGTCCCGCTCGCCCAGCAGCAGATAGACGCCGGTGAATGAGGACTGCGTCCGCGCCAGCGCCTCCTTCAGCCGGGTGCGCGGCGTGACCAGGACGTGGCCGGTCCAGTTGAAGACCTCGGCGGTCAGCATCCCATCCGGGCGGCCATCGATGAAGTACAGTTCAAGGGACCGGCCCAGAACGCCCGCGCTCATGCCGCCTCAGCCTGTTCGGGCGCGAGGCCGCGCACGTCGATCTTGCCGGTCACGGCGGCGGAAATCAGGGCGGCCCGACGTTCTTGGAGAAGGGCGATTGCTTCCATGGCTTGAACTTCCAGCGGCTCAAACTTGTTCAGCAAACCTTCAAGAGCAGAAACGATTTCGGCCTGCTCGGATAAAGGCGGAAGAGCCATAGGGAAGGATCGCAGTTTTTCCTGGCTGATATTTGGTTGACCACCGCCAGAGGCCAGTAGAACAACGGCTTCTCGTGCCGCGAGGAGATATTGAAAAACGAACCGGCTATTGGCACCGACAGGGTTTGCAAAGGCGCAGCAGGCTTGATTTGTCGCTGCGGGTGCAGTCAGCCAACCCAACCTTCCAATTGTTGCGCCGTACATGGCAATCAACAAAGTCCCCGGCTGATAGACCTTAAGCGCACTGAAGGCAGCGAGGGCTTCGTCGCTGACCCGCTTAGTCGTTTGTGAGATCGGCCGCTCCCGAAGCTCACCGGTTGTCACCCAGTTGACGTCTCCGTCGTAGAACGCGCCTTGATCGGATGGCGGCGTGGTGCCGCTTGAGATGGTCCTGAACACGTAGGAGAGTCGTTTCACTTCCCAATGCGCAGGCACCTGACCCAGCCATTCGACGCCGGAGTCCTTCATCGGGACGGTGGGGTCGAGGCCCTTGGTGACGGCGTGGGAGATGACGGCCTGCCGCTTCTCCTTCAGCAGTTCAATCAGCCGCCGTTGCGCCTCCACCAGCGCAT
>NZ_JAHFPF010000030.1:5772-10598 GCF_023259385.1 Brevundimonas sp.
GGTCTGCTCAGCGAGCGGCGGGGCGGGCACGTTGAGATTGTCGACGGCGTACTGGCCGAGGCCTACCCGCGTCAGGCCGTTCGCGCGGACCGCGACGGAGGCCTTGGCGAAAGCGGAGTCGAAATAGCGCTTGATGAAAGCACCTGACGTACCGGCGTGGGGCCTGATCATCGACAGGTGGTAGCCGCAGACAACCCCGGGCATGTCGTTAGGGACGTAGGCCGCCGAAGCGATGTCATCCGCTGTCTCGGAATCCTTAGTGATGATCGTGTCGCCGGCGCGAAGCGTGAACCTCGCGATCTGCTCCGAGGTTGCGGTCGCCGCCATGAACTCTGGATCATCGAAGATCACGTCGTTGTAGTAGACGTCGGTGTAGTTGCAGAGGCGAACCGGCGTGTCCTCGTCGTAGGTCTTCTTGTCGACGTTGCTCGGGAATGCGTCGGCGACTTGTTTAAGGCGGCGGACCTCCCAATGGCTCGGCACCTGCCCGAGCCACTCGACCCCGCTGTCCCGATAGCTCTCATACCCCGGCACACTCACGCCGCCAGCCCTTCGATCATCGCCTTGATCCGGTCGGTAACGGCCAGCAGGTCGGCGTCGATCTCGGCCAGGTCGCGGGGCGGTTCGAACACATAAAAGTGCCGGTTAAACGGGATTTCGTAGCCGACCTTCGTCTTACTTTCGTCGATCCAGGCGTCGGGCGCGTGGGGCAGGACCTCGCGCTTGAAGTAGGTCTCGACGTCTTCGGCCAAGGGCACGTTCTCGGTGTCGCGCAGGGCGCTGTCGGGCATCGGCCTGCCCTTAGCCTTGCCCTTCACGCCGACCACCGGCCGCCCCTGGTCGTCCAGGAGCGGACGTTCGACGGTGATGGTGCGGTAGCCGAAGGCCTCGTTGTCGAACAGGCGCGAAAGGGGCTTGAGGCGAACCTTGCCGCCCTCGGGCGCGGCGGGCGGGAACTCGCCCTGGACCACGACCTCGCGGACGACCTCCTTGCCCTGGGCGTCCGTGACGGTCGCCAACTGGGCCGCCTCGAAGCCGCCGAACAGGCGGGTGACGGTGGCGATGTCCTCGTCGGACATCTCCCGTCGCTTGGAGCCCAGGGACTTCGGCATCTTCTTCCAGAAGACGCTGGCGTCGATCAGCTGGAGCTGGCCCTTGCGGTGCGCGGGCTTCCGGTTCGAGACAATCCAGACGTATGTCGCGATGCCGGTGTTGTAGAACATGTCCGTCGGCAGGGCGACGATGGCCTCGACCAGGTCGCTCTCCAGCAGATAGCGCCTGATCTCGCTCTCGCCCGAGCCCGCCCCGCCCGTGAACAGCGGCGAGCCGTTCAGGACGATGCCGAAGCGGCAGCCGCCCTCGGACGCGGGCCGCATCTTCGACAGCAGGTGCATCAGGAACAGCAGGGACCCGTCTGACACCCGGGGGAGGCCCGGGCCGAACCGGCCGTTGAAGCCTTGGCCCTCGTGTTCCTGGCGGACGACCTTCTCGACCTTCTTCCACTCCACGCCGAACGGGGGGTTGGACAGCATGTAGTCAAACTTGCGCGTCGGATGGCCGTCGTCGGACAGGGTGTTGCCCGGCATGATGTTGGCGACGTCCTGGCCCTTGATGAGCATGTCAGCCTTGCAGATGGCGTAGGACTCGTCGTTCAGCTCCTGGCCGAACATGGTCAGGCGTGCGGTCGGGTTCAGGCCCGCCATATAGTCCTCGGCCACCGACAGCATGCCGCCGGTGCCCGCCGTCGGATCATAGATGGTCCGGACCACGCTGGGCTTCGACAGCAGGTCGTCGTCTTCGACGAACAGCAGCGACACCATCAGCTTGATGACCTCACGCGGCGTGAAATGTTCCCCCGCCGTCTCGTTGGAAAGTTCCGCGAATCGGCGGATCAGCTCTTCGAAAGCCAGGCCCATCTGGTGGTTGTCGACCGACCCGGGGTGCAGATCGATACGGGCGAATTTCTCGGCCACCTGGTACAGCAGGCCCGCCTTGGCCAGGCGGTCGATCTGGGTCGCGAACTCGAACCGCTCGAAGATGTCGCGCACCGCCGGCGAGAAGGCCTGGATGTAGGCGTAGAGGTTGTGGGCGATATGGTCGGAGTCGCCGATCAGCTTCGCCATATCCATCGGCGAGGTGTTGTAGAAGCTCTGCCCCGCCGCGCGCAGCAGGAACGGCTCCGGGTTCAGGCCTTCGCCCGACCGCTTCTCGAACTCCGCCAGAACTGCGGGCTTGGTCGCCGCCAGCACGCAGTCCAGCCGCCGCAGAACCGTGAACGGCAAGATAACCTTGCCGTAGTCGGACTGCTTGTAGTCGCCCCTGAGCAGATCGGCGACCGACCAGATAAAGGCCGACAGAGACTGATGATTCATGCGTTACTCCCGAGCAATCAGGGATAGCACGAGGACGCCACCTGCGCGCAAGGCGGAGGCTGACCAGTGGCAGCCAGAAGCTGACGACATGAGAGAACAACGGCTGTCAGAGTATCCGGATGAGGTCACCTTCGACACCGATGTTCTTCCCATTCAGAAGGCTGCGGCGTTCGATGAAATCGACCTGCGCGCCCAACGCATCGACTAGATCGAGATAGATCCCGCCCATATCGAACGCGTCGAAATCTGCGCCAGGGGCAATGTCGAACGCCACATCGACATCGGAGCCGAGCCCGGCGTCATCGCGCGCCACCGATCCGAACAGGTAGACGTGCGCCAGCCCTCGGGCTCTCAGGAAAGGCTCGAGGCGTCGCAGTTTCGCGAGGGCGTCGTCACGGCGCATGGGGCTCGATCCTAGGCCGCCATCCGGTGTTGGGAAGGCTCGGCGGCGCGTCTCGCCAGCGACACCCCTCGCTCGCGGAGCAGCCTGCCGGCGAGTTCAGTGAGGCGCGTTACAGCGGTGTCGCTGGCGCAGAGGATTCGGTTGTCGACCGGGTCCCAGCTAGCCGGATCGAGGTAGCTCGCGGCCGCCCCCTCCCCGCCCAGTGAGACCACGAGGTGCCGCAGATCGGCGCACGGAAAGCGACGTCGCATCGACGGCACCGTCGCGCGCGGCGGGGGCGCGGGAAATTTTCCAATGGGATCATAAAGGAGTTGTCGGACACCCATGTCCGGTTTTCGGGTCGCTGATGTCCGGTTTTTCGGCGTTTGACCGGACGCGGGCGTCCTGTTTTGCACCGTTTGAGCGGTCGTGGGTGTCCGCTTTTCGGCGACCTCGGCCACGACGTCGGGGACCATCGCACGATAGGTGTTGGTGCGGGACCGCCCTTTGCGGACGTCGATCTTGAGGTACCCGGCCTCCTGAAGATCAGCGAGGTGACGGCGTAGCTGGCGATCACTCTGTCCGAGACTGGCGGCCATGCTCCCCTGCCCGCGCCAGGCGCCCCCGGCAGCGCTGTTCAGGTCGTGCAGCAGGAGACCGGCAATGGCCTTGGCGCCGACAGACATCGTCGGATCGTTAACGATGCGCTGATGCCAGGCCAGTTTATCAGCAACGAAGTTTTCAGGGTCGAGGAAGCGGCTCATGCCTGCGCCTCCCGCGTTGCAGCGGAGTCCGTGAGGCGGTAGAACGGCGTCGGCCTTGTTTGTTGAACCAAGCCCATTTGAACCCCGCCGCGCGCTGCAACGCCGGCGGGGTTTTTCGTTCCGGATTTCCGATGGAACCGGGTAGCCAAACGCCCGAAATCTCCAAGGATTTCAATCGGCGTCCGACACCCGGTTAGACAGCCCAAGTCCTTGAGAATACGGATGGAGCCGAGCCCCACCCTGTCCGCCAGGGCCGAGGCCCCAGCCGGTGACGAGGACTGACGTCTTGGCCTGCAACTATGGATCCTATTTCGATCCCGATTTCGTCTTCGACGATGACGATGTCGCGTTCGCCAGCGCCGCCCGCAGCCATGTGAAGTTCAGCGAGTCCGGATTCAGCGAGTCCGAGAGTCAGGCGCTCGTGGCCTCCGGCTACACGGTCTTGCTGGACGATCTCGTCATTGATCGCTTCTACGGCGTCGCGATCTCCTCATACGACATGAAGTCCCGGCTTCCCTTGAAGGACTTCCGCCGCTGGTTCGGCTCCGCACCGAACAGGCTGCCGCTCTTGCGCGCCGAAAGCCGGGCGGACCTTGAGAGGATCATCGAGGACCTCAGGACCGCCAACCGGCATCCCCTGATCCTTCGAGGTCAAACAAGCCACTATGCTCTGGCGCGCGACGTCCCCAATCCGAGCTTCGTGCACGAGACCCTGGGCGAGATTTCGCTACTGCCCTCGGTGTGGCGGCGTGTCCTGCAGGAACGCCCCGGCGCACTCCATCACTTTCGCGATCTGTCGATGATGGAATGGTCGCTCATCATCTACGACCTGTTCGACCTCCGGGAGGTCCACGAACATGAGAAGCGACTGGACCTGTTCCCGGGAAGCTTTGCGACGGACGAACTGCCCCCTGATCCAGACTACAAGCTGGTGCGGGACTTCCACACGCATCGCGACGCGTTTCTTAACGCGTTCCGCATGGGAGGCAGCCCGGCCTTTCTGACGCTGCTTCAGCACTACGGTCTCTATTCCCCGGTGCTGGATCTGACGAGCGACCCACAGGTTGCGCTGTTCTTCGCCACACAGAAATTCGCGCGGTCTGGCGAGCGCGCGCGATACGACTTCGCAGGCACCAACGAGCGGCGCGCGATAATCTACGTCCTTCGGCAGGATCGGGACGAAACGCTCGCCTATGAACGCGACAAGATGCTGGAAGAGCTGGACCCCCAGCGGCCGAAGCGCCAGGCCTGCGTCGTGATGCCCACAAGCCCCTATGCGATGAACCTGGCCGGCGATTTCCTGGTGGC
>NZ_JAHFPF010000030.1:10608-20201 GCF_023259385.1 Brevundimonas sp.
CGGCGGAACACCTCTTTCCCGGCGCGGCCGAAGACCGCCTCCTGGGCGCCTTCAGGAACAACCTGCATGACGCTCAGCGGGCCGCCCTGACCGAATTCTTCTGACGGAAGACCCGGGACCCGCGCCCCACGATCCGTCAGCCGATGCGGAAGGGCGAGATCAGGGCGAAGAGGCGTTCGCGGCTGTTGATCGACAGCTTGCCGTACAGGCTGCGGATATGGGTCCGTACCGTCTCGACGGAGACCCCCAGCCCCTCGGCCGCCTCATCGGCCGCCGACCCCTCGAGGATGCGTTTGGCGACCTCGACCTCGGCGCGGGTGAGCCTGAAGGCCTCGCCGAAATTGGTCCAGACATAGCGCTGGGCCGGCTCGGTCGAGAACAGGTTGATCGCGATGGCCCGGGCGCCGTCCTCGGCGCGAAGGACATGGGCGCGCACGATCGTCGGCGCCCCGGACCCGGACTTGATGATCCAGGCCTCGCTGGTTTCGCCCAGCCTTTCGAAGAAGCCGCGCAGGGCCGCGGCCTGCACCTTGTCGGCGGCGGTCAGGACGCCGTCCCGGACGACAAAGGGCTCGCCGGCCGCGAAGACCGCCGCGGCGAGACTGTTCGCCCAGATCAGCTTCTGGTCGAGCGAGACGAGGGCCAGGGGCGCGGAATGGCTTTCCGCCCAGGCGGACAGATAGCGCTCCGGCGCGGTCTGTTCGTTGATCGTCTCCGGGTCGTCGGCGACCGGGGGGCAAACGCATTCGGCAATCATTGTCCCCTCGGGCTTGCGCCCCCTCCTCGCGATACGCCTCCATGGGCGCCGAGACGCGGCCGACCCTGGAGTTAATGGAGCGCTCAACCTGGAGCATCCCCAAAAATGACTGTTAGTTCGAATGGCCGGGACCGCGCCACGCCCACCCGTCCCAGAATGGCGCACCGGCGTCCCAGCGCCCGGACGAAAGGCCGCAGCGGCGGCCTCTTCCGCCCCTGACTGGAACCTGCCCCGTCACTCGATCCGGCGCCGGATCATCCGATGATGGATGCTTTGTCACGGAAGACCGGCCTTTGCCGCTTGCGTCGGTTCGATCCCGGACCCTAGTCTGGCCTTCGGTCGGAGGGGCGACCGGGGGAGACGTAGGCGTGTTGCTTGTTGCCGGACTGATCGCCGTCGCCCTGTCCTGCGCGCCGCAGACCGTGCCCATCTTCCAGCCCGGCGCGCCCGGCGCGCCGTCCCGGGTGATCACCGCCGGCGAGGCGCTGGAGCTGGCCCGC
This sequence comes from Brevundimonas sp., assembly GCF_023259385.1. Lineage (GTDB taxonomy): Bacteria > Pseudomonadota > Alphaproteobacteria > Caulobacterales > Caulobacteraceae > Brevundimonas. Next base: position 11,866 of record NZ_JAHFPF010000030.1, read on the forward strand.
ACGAGCTTCACCGAAGACGACGTCGGCTTCATGCAGCACATGATCGTCCACCACGCCCAGGCGGTGGAAATGGTCGGCCTGCTGGAGACGCGCGGCGCGAACCCGCGCGTGAAGCTGCTGGGCCGCCGCATCGCCCTGTCGCAGGAGGCCGAGATGGCCCTGATGCGCGACTGGCTGACCGAGCGGGGACAATCGACCGACATGCCGGACATGCACGCCGGACACGGCGGCATGGATCACTCCGCCCACATGGGTCACGCCATGCCCGCGTCCGAGACGCCGCTGATGACCGGCATGCTTTCGCCCGCACAGATGCAGCGGCTCGCGGCGGCGCAGGGCGCCGATTTCGACCGCCTGTTCCTGACCGGCATGATCCAGCACCACCAGGGCGCGCTGGACATGGTCGCCGAGCTGCTCGAGCACCCGAACGCCGCCCAGGACACGATGCTGTCGGACTTCACCACCTCGGTCGTCGCGGACCAGTCGACCGAAATCCTGCGCATGCAGTCCCTGCTCTCCGATCTCTGAACCTCGAAACCCAATCCCTTCCCTTTTGGAAAGACCGGCCATGAACGTTCGCAGCACCTTGCTTACCTCCGCCGCCGCCCTGGCCGTCCTGCTGGGCGCGACCGCCGTGTCGGCGCAGCAGGCCTCAGGCCCCGGCCAGACCCAGACCATCACCGCCGATGTCCGCAGCGCCCTGACGCCGGGCCTGAACGACGCCGGCCAGTCGGCGTCCGGAATGGTTCTGGAGCACACGATCGGCAAGCCGCCGGGGTTCGTCGATCCCGACATCGGCTTCTCGCCGCCGACCAGCCGGGCCGAGGGCGAGGCCCTGATGGCCCGGGCCCACGCCAATCCCAACTTCAGCGTGCTGGGCATGGCCAACACGGACCTGGCCGTGTCGAACGGCAAGCTGTTCGTCGGCAACTTCAACGGCTTCAACGCCTATGACATCTCCACCCCCGGCGCGGAGCCGCGGCTGGTGATGTCGGTGGTCTGCCCGGGCGGCCAGGGCGACGTCTCGGTGCACGGCAACCTGCTGTTCATGTCGGTCGAGGAAGGCCGCGGCCGCCTGGACTGCGGTCCCGCGACCACGACGGACGAAATCAGCCCCGAGCGTTTCCGCGGCGTGCGCATCTTCGACATCAGCGACCTGAACGCGCCGCGCCAGATCGCCGCCGTCCAGACCTGCCGCGGTTCGCACACCCATACGCTGGTGCCGCATCCGACCGACGCCAATGTGCTGTACGTCTATGGCCAAGGCACCTCGAGCGTTCGCAAGACCGGCGAACTGGCGATGTGCACCGACGGAGAGCCTGACGCGAACCCCGAAACGGCCCTGTTCTCGATCGACGTGATCAAGGTCGATCTGAGCCATCCGCAGGACGCCGCCGTGGTCAACCGGCCGCGCATCTTCGCCGACGGAACGACGGGCCGCGTGGCGGGCCTGTGGCGCGGCGGCCGGGCCGGCGTCGCCAGCCAGAACACCGCCCAGACCAACCAGTGCCACGACATCACCGTCTATCCGGAGATGGGCCTGGCGGGCGGCGCCTGCAGCGGCAACGGCATCCTGCTGGACATCGCCGATCCGGAGCACCCGACGCGGGTGTCGGACATCTTCGATCCGGACATGGCCTACTGGCACTCGGCGACCTTCAACAACGCCGGCGACAAGGTGGTCTTCACCGACGAGTGGGGCGGCGGGATCGGCGCGCGTTGCCGGGCCGAGGATCCGGCGACCTGGGGCGCCAACATGATCGCCACGATCGAGAACCGCACCCTGACCGGCAAGAGCTTCCACAAGCTGCCTTCGGCGCAGGGCGCGACCGAGAACTGCGTGGCCCACAACGGCAACATCATCCCGGTTCCGGGCCGCGACCTGATGGTGCAGGCCTGGTACCAGGGCGGCGTCTCGATCATGGACTTCACCGACCCGACCAAGCCCGTCGAGATCGCCCACTTCGACCGGGGTCCGATCAGCGCCGAGCGTCTGTACGTCGGCGGTTCGTGGTCGGCCTACTGGCTGAACGGCCGCATCTACTCCAGCGAGATCGCGCGCGGCCTGGACGTGCTGCGTCTGGTTCCGAGCGACACGCTGTCGGCGGCCGAGATCGCGGCGGCCGAGGCCATCACGGCCGCGGAGATCAATCCGCAGCTGCAGACCCGCATCACCTGGAGCGACACCCCCGACGTGGCCCAGTCCTATCTGGACCAGCTGACGCGCGGAAACGGGATCGAGGCCGACCTGGCCGGCCGCGCCGGCACGGCGATCACGGGCTGGCGCGGAGGATCCGTCGACAAGCGGGCCGCCGGCCGGTTGGTCGCGCCCCTGCGCGCCGCCGCCGAAAAGGCGACCGGGGCCGGCAAGGCGCGCCTGACCGCCCTGGCGGACCTGTTCGGGCGCGTGTCGGCCTGACGAACGGACGGGGCGGCGCGCCTGACGGGCCGCCCCGATCCTTCTCCTGCGTCAACCGGCGTTCCTGATAGGCTGGCGCAACAGCCAGACAGGAGAGACGCCGTGTCCGACGCAAACCAACGCCTGATGACCCGCAAGGCCGACGTCGGCGACACGCTGAAGGCGGCGATCCCGGATCACGGCCCGCTGGCCGAGGGCGAGGCGGTGCTGGCGCCGGACCGGTTCTCGCTGACCACCAACAACATCACCTACGCCGCCTATGGCGACGCCATCGGCTACTGGAAGGTCTTCCCGACAGGCCGCGACGACTACGGCATGATGCCGGTCTGGGGCTTCGCCGACGTGACGCAGTCGCGGGCCGAAGGGGTCGAGGTCGGGGCGCGGGTGTTCGGCTACTTCCCCATGGCCGATGCCCTGGTGGTGCAGGCCGAGAAGATCACCCGCGGCGGCTTCGCCGACGCCTCGCCGTGGCGCAAGGCGGTGCCGGACATCTACAACCGCTATGTCCTGTGCGCGGCGGACCGCCACTATGATCCCGCGCTGGAGAACAGCGAGGCCCTGTTCCGGCCCCTGTTCATCACCTCCTATACGGCGGTCGATTTCCTGCGCGACAATGGCTTCTTCGGCGCCAAACGGATCGTGGTGTCCAGCGCGTCGAGCAAGACGGCCTACGGCTCGGCCTGGTGTTTGAAAGACGACGATGTCGAGGTGATCGCCCTGACCGGCGCGCGCAACCGGGCCTTCGTCGAAGGGTTGGGCGCCTATGACGCCGTCCACGGCTACGATGATGTCGAGGCGCTGCCGACCGACGCGCCGACCCTGTATCTGGATCTGGCGGGCGACCCGGTGCTGCGGCGGCGGGTGCACGCCCACTTCGGCGAGCGCCTGACCTACGACTGCCTGGTCGGCTCGACCCAGAGCGACAACTTCACCGGCGCCGATCCGGAGCTGAGGGGGCCGAAGCCGGTCTTCTTCTTCGCCGCCACCTGTCTGGACCAGCACCGCGAGCGCGGCACGCTGCACGCCTTCTACGAGCGCTTCCTGGCCGACCAGAAGACCTTCTTCGAACGGGTCGTCGACCCGGCCTCGCCGTGGATCCGCATCGTCGAGCACCAGGGTCTGGACGCGGCGGCGGGCGTGGTGCGCGCCCTGGCGGACGGCGCGTCCGATCCGGCCGAAGGGGCCGTCGTCCGCATCGCGCGCTGACGCGCCGCTTCAGCCAGCGGGCGCGCAGCCCCCCTGCCCCAGCGCCCCGTCGATGTTCAGGGTGGCGTCGGCGTTCTCCATGACGCCGAGGCTGCAGACCTTGATCCCGTGGTCCGCCTCCAGCGCGGCCAGCCAGGCGAAGGTCTCTCGGCCCGGCGCCTGCGACATCTGGATGCCCAGACCGCCGCCCCGCGCCATGGTGGTGACCACCGTCAGGCCCGCGGTCTCGGCGGTGCGTCGCACCAGCGGCTCAAGGCCCTCGGTCGAGACGACGGCGGGCGCTGTCTCCGGGGCGACGATGCGAAGGCCGCTGCGGACCTCGGCTAGGGTCTGCTCGGCCTCGAAGCGGCGGTCGGCGGCGCCGGCCTGCCAGGCCTGCACCGGGCGCACGACCAGGAGCCAGACCAGCACGGCGGCGACGAGCACGGCCATGACCGTCAGCAGACGGCGTTCGCGCGCCGTGCGGCCGTCCCACCAGCCATGGGCGCGGGCGAGAAGAGCGGTCATCGGGCGGCTCCGATCGTGATGTCGCTGACCACGCGTCCGGCGTCGTCCTCGGTTCCGGTCTCGGTGACGGTCAGGCCCGAGGCGCGCATGGCGCTGTCGATCAGCTTCACATCGCCATAGTCGGGATGGGTGACGCTGGCCTTCATCCCGTCCTCGGGATCGACCACCAGCATGTCCAGCTCGGCGTCCGGCACGCCCTCGACGGCGGTGAACAGGGCGGCGGTGGCGGCCATGACGCCGCCGGGCGGCGGCGCGGCGCGGACCCGTCCACGCAGGGCGGCGACGGGGTCCGGCGTGCGGGCCAGTTCGGGATCGACGCGGGCGATCTCGGCGCGGGCCTGATCGTCGGCGCGGGCGGCGGCCATCTCGTCGCGGCCGGCTCCGGCGATCATCAGCACCAGGGGCGAGACGACGACCGCGGCGGCCAGGGCGGCGGCGCGGTTCCAGCCCCGGCGACTCTCGGCCTTCTCGCGGACACGGGCAGGCGTCAGGTCGATCGGCGGGTTGAGCGCGGCCTGCACCAGCGCCCGCTCGACCGAGGCGGGATCGTCGACGGGCTCCACCGACCGGCCATGCGCGACCAGATCGACCAGATCGGGCTGGACCGAGGCGGCGAAACGGCGGCCGCGGAGCGCGATCGAGGTTCCGAAGGCGACGGCGGTCAGGCTGTCGTCGGACGGCTCGGTCAGGGTCAGGACATCGGGGACCAGCACGTCGGCGCGCACGCCGAGCCCGGCCAGATAGTCGGTCCAGGCGTCCAGCAGGGACAGGCCGACCACGGCGGCCAACCGCGGCTCGCCCGCCGCCGGGACCGGTCCGAGGGCGACCGACAGCCGGTCCGGCGCGACGGCCAGATCGTCCTTCAGCGCCCACAGGGCCGCCGTCCGCTGCTGGGCCGCGCTGCCCGGCGGCAGGTCAAGCCAGCGGACCAGCACATCGGCGCCCGGCGCGACGGCGACGGTGCGCATCGGCTCGGGCCGCTCGACCGCGTCCATGGCCAGCTGCCCGCGCTCAAGAACATAGCCGCCCGCCCCGATGATCAGGTAGGGCGCGGGATCGCCCGCCAGCGCGGGGATCAGGATCAGGCGTGTGGGCTTCATTCTTCGGGGGTCCAGCGCTGGATGACGGTGCGGACGGCGCCGTCGGGACGGGCCTCCAGCAGGGCGGTGCGGACGGCGCGGACGCCGGCGTAGTCGACGTCCACCCGCAGGCGGAAGAAGCGGGTCAGGACTGTGGCCTGGGCCCGGGTCTCGTCGTCGGGCGTGAAGCCCTGCAGTTCGGACTGGCTCCAGAAGGCCTCGCTGCTGCCCCAGCCGTCGCGGGGGCGGCGGGCGATCACGGCGCGGGCGCGTTCGGGCCCGACCACGCCGGCGGTCAGCATGGTGATCAGGGGCGCCTGGGCGGGCGTCAGGGTGTTGACGTTGAGCGGCGAGAGCTGGCTGGTCGGCAGGGCGCAGACATAGGGGCGCAGGCGGCGGTAGGCGTCGGCGTCCACCCCCTTCACGGCGCGCAGCTCGCTGACCTCGGCCAGCATGACCCCGGCGGTGCGGTAGGGACTGGCGAGGCCCGCATAGGCCCCGTCCTCGGCGCCCAGCGGCAGGGCCTGATTGTCGGCGTCCAGCCAGTCGGTCAAGGCGTCGGCGATGGCGCGCATGCGGCTGTCGGGCACGCCCACGGCCCGGCCCAGCGCCCGGAACTGCGTCGCGCCCAGCGGCCGGGCGACCAGATCCTCGCCCACGCCCAGCACCACGCTGTTCAGGTTGAAGCAGGCCTGTCCGTCGGTGACCGTGGCGCTGATGGCGCCGTTGTCGACCGGGAAGTCGAGGCGGCGGCCGTTCCACTCGGGCTGCAGCGGCGTGCGGGACGGATTGATCTGGATCAGCCGCTTGATGCGGTTGCGCGCCAGCAGCTCGGCGCCCGAGGCCAGCCACTGCGCCTGCCCGCCGATCTCGGCGTTGGTGGCGCGGCGCACCGAGAAGCGCACGTCGTCCAGAAGGGCCACGGCCACAACCGACATCACCGCCACCAGCAGCAGGACGGTCAGCAGGGCCATGCCCTCGCGGTCGGCGCGGCGCCTCATCGGCCGCCCCCGACCAGGAACAGCTGCTCGACCGGCCCATAGCCGTCCAGCGTCATGGTGATGCGCACCGCATCGGGCAGCGGCCGGTCGAGGGTCGAGGTGAAGGCGGGCGCCGCCTCCCCGTCCCGGAGGAAGGCCACGGTCACGTCGCGCACGCCCCGGTACAGCACCTGGGGCGGTCCGGGCCGGGCGCCGTCCAGCTGGCCCGCGACGCGGCGTTCGAGACGGTTGTCGACCAGGCGGTATTCGACCCGCTGCAACGAAGGCCGCGCCTGTTCGCCGGGATTGCTCCAGCCTGAGCGCGTCAGGGTCAGGACGGGATCGGCCGGGCTCATGGGCCCGGTCATGGCCTGGGGCGCCGGGCGACCGCTGGGGCCGCGCGCACGGCGGGCGGTGGCCTGACCCAGGTCGGCGCGCAGGAGGCTGCGCATGCGTTGCAGGTCGCCGACACGGTCGCTCTGGGCCTTCACGGCGAAGCGGTTGTCGATGGTGACACCCAGCACCGCCGCCCCCGCCGCCGCCAGCATGGCGAAGATCAGCAGCGAGACCAGCACCTCGACCAGGGTGAAGCCGGACCGGTTCACGGCGCCCGCCTGCGGAACAGGGTGCGGTCGGCGGCCTGGCCTTCCTCGTCGCGAACGTGGACATCGATGCGCAGCAGGTCGGGGTCGGCGGTCGCGGTCACGGCCCGGCTCCACGCCCAGCGGCGACCGCCCAGGTCGGACTGGCCGGAGCTCTCCCCTTCGCCGAGCACCGGCGAAACGGCGGCCTCGACGGCGACATTCTCGGCCACCATGCCGCCGAGGGTCCGCACCTCGACCCGCTGGGCCGAGCGGGTGCTCTCGCCCGACAGATTGAGCAGGGCCATGGCGGCCAGGCTGAACACCGCCAGCGCCACCAGCATCTCGATCAGGGTGAAGCCGCCGCGCTCAGCCATCGATGCGCACCTCGCCCGCCCCGTCCACGGCGATGCGGCGGCTGCGCCCGTCGCGGGCCAGCGTCAGGGTCGCCGGATCGGCCACGCCGGAGGGATCGAACACCACCCGCACGGGGGTGTCGGACGGCGACACGGTCGAGCCTTCGGTCCAGGTCTCCGGTCCGAACGGGCCGTCGGCCAGCGGCGTCCACTCCGCGCCGTCGAAGGTCGAGAAGGCGTAGCCGCGCGCCGTCGCCTCGACGGCCACGGGGCGGTTGCCGAGGATGGCCTCCTCCCGCGCGCGCACCAGCCGGGCGGCGAAACGCTCGGCCTCCGCCGCAACGGCGGGCTTGGGATTGGGCACAGACAGAACGACAGCCCCGGCGGCCAAGCCGATGATGGCGACGACCATCAAGAGCTCGACGAGCGTGAAGCCGGAACGGCTGCGCCTAGACTCTCCAGTTGCCGAGGTCGGCGTCATTGCCCTCGCCCCCTTCGCGACCGTCGGCGCCGAACGACCAGACATCGAACTGGCCGCCATGCTGGCTGGGACGACGGAACTGGTAGTCATTGCCCCACGGATCCTTGGGCAGGCGACGGACGTAGCCGCCCTCGCGGTAGCGTTCCGGATTGGTCAGGCCGGCGGGGGCGGTCGCCAGGGCCTGCAGCGAATCCGGGAAGGCCAGGTTGTCGAGACGGTAGGTCTCGATGGCTTGCTCCAGCGTCGCGATGTCGGCCCTGGCCTTGCCGACCATGGCCTTGTCCTGGCTGGGCAGGACGTTGATCGCGACCACGGTCGCCAGCAGGCCGATGATCACGATGACCACCATCAGCTCCACGAGCGTAAAGCCGGCTCTCCTTTTGGCGCTAACGCGTCGCGCGCGGCGCGACGCTGCTTGAGCGCGAAGGCGGTGTTGAGCGGTTTTCTTTTCAGATTCAGTCATCTCACAACTCATCTTCAACCCATCGCGAGGGTGTTGATCTGCAGGATCGGCAGAAGGATCGACAGGACGATCAGGGCCACGACCCCGCCCATGACCACGATGATGGCCGGCTCGAGCAGGCTCAGCATCACGGCGGTGAAGGTCGAGAACTCGCGCTCCAGATAGTCGGCGGCGCGCTCCATCATCGGCTCCAGACGGCCGCTGCTTTCGCCCGAGGCGGTCATGTAGACGAGGATCGGCGGGAAGACGTCGGCGCGGCGCATG
>NZ_JAHFPF010000031.1 GCF_023259385.1 Brevundimonas sp.
CATCTCCGATGAGCGGGAAACCCTGCTGGAGACGGGCGGGGGTCTGAAGAAGGCCGCGCCGCTGCTGGGCGACGACCCGGTCTTCGTGGCCAATATCGACAGCGTCTGGCTGGATCGGGGCGACGCCCTGAATCAACTCGCCCGGTTGTGGAATCCGTCAATCATGGATGCCGCGCTTCTTCTCGCGCGGCGCGAAGGCTCCATTGGGTTCGAGGGCGAAGGGGATTTCTTCCTGGGCGACGACGGCAAGCTGACCTTCCGGGGCGAGGCGGCGTCCGCGCCCTTCGCCTACATGGGCGTGCACATCTGCCGGCCTGACTATGTCGCCGACGGTCCCGAGGGGGCCTTCTCGCTGAGCCAGTTCTGGCGCCGATCGGCGGCGGCCGGGCGGCTGTACGGCGTGGTCATGGACGGCGACTGGATGCACGTCGGCGACCCGCAGGCCCGCGACGAGGCCGAGGCGAAGCTGACTGGAGCGGTATGACCGCGCGGTTCGATCCCTTCGCCGGAGAGACCCCTCGTTGGTACGCGGTCGAGGCCTATCGCCCCTTCCTCGAGGATCTGGCGGCGGGCGTGCTGGACTGGCTGGGCGACAGGCCGCCCGAGACCCTGTCGGACGCGGTCATCCTGCTGCCCAACCGCCGCGCGGCGCGGGCCTTCACCGCCGCCCTGACGAAACAGGCGGGCGGTCGGCCGGTGCTGTTGCCTCAGGTCCGGCCGCTGGGGGATCTGGAAGAGGACGAACCGCCCTTCGCGCCGGGCGAGGTCGGGCTGGACCTGCCGCCGGCCATCGCCCCCCTGACCCGCCGCTTCGAGATGGCGCGGATGATCGTCGAGGAATTCCGCTCGGACCTGTCGCCCCTGCGCGCGCTGGAGCTGGCGGACGCGCTGGGCGGCTTCCTGGATTCCTGCCACCTGGAAGAGATCAAGGACATCGGCAAGGTCGCGACCCTGGTCGAGGGCGATCTGGCTGAACACTGGCGGGAATCAGCGCGGTTCCTCGGTCTCGCCGTCGAGACATGGCCGAAGCGGCTGGCCGCGCTCGGGCTGGTGGATCCCGCCTGGCGACGGGCGAAGCTGCTGCGGCTGCTGGCCGACAGCTGGGAGACGCGACCGCCCGAGCATCCGGTGATCGCCGCCGGCTCGACCGGTTCGGCGCCGGCCGCTGCAGACGTGCTGGCCGCAGTCGCCAAGGCGCCGCAGGGTTGCGTCGTCCTGCCTGGACTGGATGTCGACCTCGATCCGGCGGTCTGGTCCCGGTTGGGAGACAACGAGCAACACCCGCAGAACGCCCTGTGGCGATTGCTCGAGGGCCGGGTCGAGCGCGAGGCCGTACGCCCCTGGTTCCGCCCGTCCGTTGAACCCGCCCTGGAGGCGCGCGGCCGCGCCCGCCAGCGGCTGCTCAACGAGGCCCTGCGGCCCGCCGACGCCACCGACGACTGGCGCAAGCTGATCCGCGCCATGCGCGCCGAGGCGGCGGGGACCCAGTCGGCCGATCCCATCGCCGAGGGGCTGCGCGGCCTGTCGGTGGTCACGGCTCGAGCCGAGGAGGATGCGGCGGCGGCCATCGCCCTGATGATGCGCGAGGCGCTGGAGACGCCGGGCAAGACCTGCGCCCTGGTCACGCCCGATCTGGCGCTGGGCCGCCGGGTGGCGGCGCGGCTGGAGCGCTGGGGCGTCAGCGCCGACGTGTCCTCGGGCCAGCCCCTGTCGCGCATGGCCGGCGGGCGGCTGGTCGATCTCGCGGTCCGCTTCATCGCCGACCCGCTGGATCCCCACGCCCTGCTGGGCCTGCTCAAACATCCGCTGGTCCGGCTGGACCTTGGCGAGACAGACTTCCGGGCCGCGGTCGAGGCGCTGGAGGCCTTCGCCCTGCGCGGTCCGCGCCGCCGTGACTGGTCCCGCGCGCGCAAGGCCCTGTTCGAGGCGGGACAGCCACGCGACGACGGACGGGTTCCGTCGGATGTCACGCAGGAGAGACTACTGGCCGCGCGGCTCTTGCTGGACCGCCTCGAGGCCCTGTTCGCCGAAGCGAGGACGCCGTTCGTGGACGAGGCCCCGCTGGACGCCGCGGCGCGCGCCCTAACGGCGCTGATCGAGGCGGTGGCGGGGCAGGACGCCTGGGCCGGACCGGACGGGGAGGCGGCGGCCGGCCTGCTGTCGGCCCTGATCGAGGGCGGCGGGTCCCTGGGCGCCGTGTCGCGCGCCGACTTCGCCGAACTGGTTCACGGCCTGTTGACCGACGAGACGGTGCGCACCGGCGGAGCGACCCAGCCGCGCCTGCGCATCCTCGGCGCCATCGAGGCCCGTCTGGTGCGGGCCGACCGCATGATCCTGGCCGGACTGGAGGAGGGAGTCTGGCCCAACGCCGCCCCGACCGATCCCTTCCTGTCGCGTCCCATGCGCGGGACAATGCAACTCCCGCCGCCCGAGCGGCGCCTGGGCCAGACGGCGCAGGACTTTGTCCAGGCGGCCAGCGCCGACGAGGCCATACTGGTGCATTGCGAGCGGCGCGGCGGCCAGCCGGCGGTCAAGTCGCGCTGGCTGTGGCGGCTGGAGATGCTGACGCGGGGCGCCGACACGCCCACGACGCCGGTGTCGATCGCCCGACCATCCGCCGTCCTGGATCAGGCGCGGACGCTGGACGCGCCCGCGCGCCTGACGCCCGAATATGCGCCCCGACCCGCGCCGCGCCCGCCCGTGGACCGGCGCCCGCGCGAGCTGCCGGTGACCGGGGTCGAGCGCTGGGTGCGCGATCCCTACGCCGTCTATGCGCGTTATGTCCTGAATCTGAGACAACTCGACCGGCCGGGTCAGTCGGCCGAGGCGATCGCGCGGGGGAACGCCGTCCACAAGGCGGTTGAACGGCTGACCCTGTCCTGGCCCGACGTCCTGCCCGAGGACAGCGCCGACCAGCTGGAACGGTTGCTGCTGGAGGAGCTGACCTCGGCCGGGTTCGAGGACGCGGCCATGGCGCGGGAGACGCCGCTGGCTCGCAACAGCGCGGTCTGGCTGGCCGGGTTCGAGGCTGAACGCCGGGCGCGCGGGGTGGAAATTCGGGTCGAGGAACGGGTCGAGATGCTGATCCCGGCCCCGGCGGGACCGTTCAAGCTGACCGCCAAGGCCGACAGGATCGAACTGTCGGCCACGGGCGCGGCGGTGCTGGACTTCAAGACCGGCTCCATCCCCTCGCCGAAACAGGTGCGCACCGGCTTCTCGCCCCAGCTGACCCTGACCGGGGCCATCCTGGCCGAGGCCGGGCTGAAGGATGCCGGGCCGGTCGAGCCGGAGGAGTTGACCTATGTCCGCGTCGTCGGCCGCAAGGAGCCGGGGCAGGCCGCGGTGCGGGCGGCGGGCGCGGAGGCGATGGCCCTGTCGCAGGCGGCGCTGGCGGGGCTGACCGCGCGGATCGAGCGGTTCGACCATGAGGAGACGCCCTATCTCAGCTGGGTCGCGCCGCAGTTCATGGGCAATTTCGGCGGCAACTACGACCACCTGGCGCGGGTCTGGGAGTGGCATGTGGTCGGCGGCGACGAGGGGGATGCGGAATGAGCGCGCGCATCCTGCCTGATCCCGCCCAGATCGCCGCCGCGGACCCCGGCCAGTCGGTCTTCGTCACCGCCAACGCCGGCTCGGGCAAGACCTCGACCCTGGTCGACCGGGTGGCGCGGCTGCTGCTGCGCGAGGTCCAGCCGGGCGAGATCCTGTGCGTGACCTACACCAAGGCCGCCGCCGCGGAGATGCAGGCGCGGCTGTTCGACCGGCTGGGCGAATGGGCGGTGATGGACGACGCCGGCCTGGCGCAGTCGCTGGCCGATCTGGACGGGCGCGATCCGGCCCGCCTGTCGGGGCCGGAGCTGTCGGACGCGCGCCGTCTGTTCGCCAAGGCGCTGGAGACGCCGGGCGGACTGAAGATCCAGACCATCCACGCCTTCTGCGAAAAGCTGCTGCGCCGTTTCCCCATCGAGGCCGGGGTGACGCCGGGCTTCACCGTGCTGGAGAACGAGGCGGCGACGGCCCTGTCGCATTCGGCGCGCGAGGATCTGGCCCGGGCCGCCCTGCGCGACGCCGACGGCGTGATCGGCCAGGCCTACAGCCATTTCGCGGTCGAGCTGGACTGGGCCTCGTTCCAGTCGCTGCTGGCCATGATCGAGACCGAACGGGACAAGCTGGTCGCCTATACCGCCCGCGTCGCCGATGGGACGGCCCCGGGGCCCCATGCGGTGGCGGGCGCCCATCCCGAGGACACGGTCGAGGGGCTGGAGGGCGACTTCATCCGATACCTCGACCGGGGCCAGTGGCTGGAGACGGCGACGGCCATGGCGACGGGCTCGACCAACGACCAGAAATGCGCCGACCGGATGCGGGAGGCGGCCTGGACCTTCCCCGGGCTGGCCAATGTCTTCCTGACCGGGGGCGAGCCGCGCAAGGCCATGGCGACGGCCAAGGCGCCGCCCGCGGCGGGCGCCTGGCTAACGGATCTGCAGCTGAAGTACGTCGCCGTGCTGGAGCGGCTGAAGCGGGTGCGGGTGGCGCGCGACACCATCCACGTCCTGACCCTGGCCCAGGCCCACGCCCACCTCTATGACCAGGCCAAGATCGCCAAGGGCGCGCTCGACTTCGGCGATCTGGTCGCGCGCACGGTGGACCTGCTGACCCGCCGCGCCTCGGCGGCCTGGGTGCTCTACAAGCTGGACGGCGGAGTCGAGCACGTACTCGTCGACGAGGCGCAGGATACCGCGCCCCAGCAGTGGGACATCCTAAAGGCCCTGACCGAGGGCTTCTTCGCGGGCGAGGGCGGGCGGCGCTTCACCCCCATGCCGGCCTCGGGGGAGAGGCTGGACCGGACGGTCTTCGCCGTCGGCGACGAGAAGCAGTCGATCTACTCCTTCCAAGGGGCCCGGCCCGAGCGTTTGCGGCAGGAGGCCCGGCGCTATGACATGCTGGCGCGGGGCGCGGACGCCCGGTTCGAGGGCGTGGAGCTGGCCAAGTCCTTCCGCTCGACGCCGGAGGTGCTGGGCTTCGTCGACGCCGTGTTCGAGGGCGCCGAGCGGACCCGCGCCCTGGTCGGCGCCGGGCTGGCGGCCATCCCGCCCCATGCCGCCATGCGCGAGGGCCAGGCCGGATCGGTCGACCTGTGGCCGCTGCACGAGGAGATCAAGGGACCGGAGCGCGAAGCCTGGGATGCGCCGGTGGACCATGAGTCCGTCGCCTCGGCGCGCAAGCGGCTGGCCGCCGACCTTGCCGCGGACATCAGGCGTCAGGTGGAGACCGGCGTGGCCGTGTACGATCGCCGGACGCGGCAGCCGCGGGCGTCGGGCTATGGCGACTTCCTGATCCTGGTGCGCCGGCGCGACGCCACCTTCGAGGAGATCATCCGCGCCCTGAAGTCGGCGGGCGTGCCCGTGGCGGGGGCGGACCGGCTGAAGCTGTCGTCGCACATCGTCTTCGACGACCTGATCGCGCTCGCCCGCTTCGTCCTCTATCCCGACGACGACCTGTCGCTGGCGGGGGTGCTGCGCAGCCCCTTCTGCGACGTGGACGAGGACAGCCTGTTCGCCCTGGCCGGGGCGACGGCGAAGCGCGGCCGGTTGTGGCGGGAACTGCGCGACCGGGCCGGGGAGCGGCTGGAGTGGTCTCGCGCGCGAGACATGCTGCAGTTCGCCCTGTCGGCGCGGGATCGCGATCCGTTCGGCTTCTTCTCGGCCCTGCTGAACCGCGTGGACGAGACCGGAGTCTCGGGCCGGGCGCGGGTGCTGCGCCGCCTGGGCCGCGAGGCCGAGGAGGCGATCGACGAGACCCTGAACCAGGTGCTGGCCGCCGAGGATCGCGGCGCGGTGGATCTGGAAACCTGCGTCGCCCGGCTGGAGGCCGCGGACGTCGAGGTGAAGCGCGAGCTGGAGGGCCCACGCGGCGAGGTGCGGGTCATGACCGTACACGGGGCCAAGGGGCTGGAGGCGCCGGTGGTCATCCTGCCGGACACCACCAGCCGCGCGAAGGCGCAGGGGCCGGCCCTGATGCCGGTGGCGCTGGAGGACGGTTCAGAGGCGTGGCTGATGTGCCCCGGCCGCTCGGCGGATGACTGCGAGGCCTCCGCGGCCGCACGCGACGCCCGGCAGGCGCGCACCGACGCCGAGACCCTGCGCCTGCTCTACGTCGCCCTGACACGCGCCCGCGACCGGATCGTGATCATGGGTCGGGGAAGCACGAAGACGAAGACGGGCTTTGACGAGGGCAGCTGGTGGGATGTCCTGACCGGGACCTTCGATCAGCTCGGCGACCGGGTGCATGAGGCGGACGGGGTGCGCCGGTTCGGCGCCGATCCGGCCCGGCTTCCACCGCAGGGAGCCGCGACCGCGGCCATGATGGTCGTTCCGGCCTGGGCGGGGGTATCGCCGACGCCCGATCCGACCGCGCGCATCGCGGCGCCGTCGCAGATGGAAGAAGTGCTGCGTCTGCCCGCCCCGTCGCCGCTGGCCGTGGCGGCGGGCAGCCTCGGCCGGTTCCGGCGCGGCGACCTGATCCACCGCCTGCTGGAGCGGTTGCCCGAGATCGCGGCGGCCGATCGGCCCGACGCGGCGCGACGCCTGCTGTCCCGTGAGCGAGACCTCAGCGAGGATCAGCGCGGCGAGATGATCGCCGCCGCCTTCTCGGTGCTGGAGGACGCCCGCTTCGCCCCGGTGTTCGGCCCCGGCTCGCGGCCTGAGGTGGCCCTCACCGGACGGGCGGCGGGCGTCGCCGTCTCCGGGCGGATGGACCGGCTGGTGATCACGCCGGACAGGGTCCTGGTCGTCGACTACAAGACCAACCGCCCGGCCCCGGACCGGATCGAAGACGCCGATCCGGCCTATGTGCTGCAGCTGGCCATCTACGTCTCGATATTGAGACAGCTCTATCCCGACCGCCCGGTCGAGGCGGCGCTGGTCTGGACCGACGGGCCTAAGCTGATGCCCGTGCCCGCCGCCCTGATGGACGCCGCCCTAGTCCGTTGATTTGCCGCCTCCGGCATCCCACATCGACTGCAACGGGCCGGAATCACCCTATGATGGCCGGCTGATTTTATGAGGCGCGCCTGCCTGGCGGGCCGCCAGGAGAACCGCAATGGCCACCGTCAAGGTCACCGACGAAAGCTTCGAAGCCGATGTGCTGAAGGCGTCCCAGCCCGTGCTGGTCGATTTCTGGGCGGAGTGGTGCGGCCCCTGCAAGCAGATCGGTCCGGCGCTGGAGCAGATCGCCGACGAACTGCAGGGCCAGGTCACCATCGCCAAGGTCAATATCGACGACAGCCCGATGGTCCCGTCCAAGCTGGGCGTGAAGGGCATCCCGACCCTGATGCTGTTCAAGGACGGCCAGATGGCCTCGATGAAGGTCGGAGCCATGCCCAAGGGCAAGATCGTCGAATGGCTGGCTGAAAGCGGCATCACCTCCGCCTCGTCCGCCACCGCCTGACCGTCAGGTCGGCCAGGTCTCGCGCGCCGCGCCCAAGACCTCGCCGGCCAGATACAGCGACCCGCAGATGACCACGCGCCCGGCCCCGAGCCGGAGCGCGTGCGTCAGCGCCTGTTCCACGGTTCCCGCCGCCGTCGCGCCCAGGCCGTTGCCGCGCGCCACCGCCGCCAGCGCCTCGGGTTCGGCGGCCGCGCCGTCGAAGCCGACGGTGAAGACGGTCGCGCCGGACTCCTTCAGCGCCTCGAAGAAACCGCCGGCGTCCTTGTTGCCCAGCATGCCGACGATCAGGGCCGTGGGCCGGGGCGCCGAGGCCTGACGTCGGGCCAGGGTCAGGGCCAAGGCCCGGGCGGCGTGCGGATTGTGCCCGCCGTCCAGCCACAGCTCGGCATCGGCGGCCCGGGCGGCTTCGGCATAGGGGCCTTCGGTCAACCGCTGCATCCGGGCCGGCCATCGCACGGTCCGCAGGCCTTCAGCGATCGCGGCCTCGGGCAGGTCCAACTCCAGCGCGGCGGCGACGGCCAGGCCCGCGTTGTCGATCTGATGCGGTCCCGCCAGGGCGGGCGCGGGCAGGTCGAGGAAGCACTCCTGATCCTGGAAGGCCAGCCCCCCGCGCTCGGCCCAGGCGTCGAAATCCACGCCCATGACGGTCAGGGGCGCGCCCACGGCCAGGGCGGCGGCCTCGATGGCCTCCATCGCCTCCGGGTCCTGCCGCGCGATCAGGCCGCGCGCGCCGGGCTTGAGGATGCCCGCCTTCTCCACGGCGACGCCGCGCAGCGAGGTTCCGAGGAACTCGGCATGGTCCAGATCGACCGGGGTGATCAGGCTCAGCAGCGGGCGTTCGATGACGTTGGTGGCGTCCAGAACACCGCCCAGCCCGACCTCGATAACGGCCAAGTCGGCGGGGGTCTCGCTCATGGCCACGAAGGCGGCGGCCGTGGTGCTTTCGAACACCGTCGCCTCGCTCGCCACCACCTCGATGCGGTCGAGGATGCCGTTCAGGGCCTCGTCGGTGATCAGTTCGCCCGCCAGCCGGATGCGCTCGTTGAAGCGCACCAGATGGGGCGAGGTATAGACGTGGACCTTCAGCCCTGCGGCTTCGGCGATGGCGCGGAGCAGGGCGACGGTCGAGCCCTTGCCGTTGGTGCCCGCGACGTGGATGACCGGCGGCAGGCGATGCTGCGGCTCGCCCAGCGCCGCGCACAGGACACGCATCCGGTCCAGCGACAGGTCGATGCGCTGGGGGTGCCGCGCGCGCAGGCGTTCGGAAATCGGGTCCATGGCCGCTTTTTACGCGGCCCGGCGCTTCCCGCCCATCAGCATCGACAGGATCTGGCCGAGGGTGTGCGGCAGGTCGGCGCGGGCGACGACCTTGTCGACCATGCCCTTTTCCTGAAGGTACTCGGCGCGCTGGAAGCCCGGGGGCAGTTTCTCGCGGATGGTCGCCTCGATGACGCGCGGACCGGCGAAGCCGATCAGGGCGCCCGGCTCGGCCAGGTGGACATCGCCCAGCATGGCGTAGCTGGCGGTGACGCCGCCCGTGGTCGGATCGGTCAGCACCACGACGAAGGGCAGTTGGGCCGCCTTCAGCTCCTGGATGGCCAGGGTGGTGCGGGCCATCTGCATCAGGCTGAGCGCGCCCTCCTGCATCCGCGCCCCGCCTGCGGCGGTGAAGCAGACCAGGGGCACGCCGCGGGCGACGGCCGCCCGGGCCGCGGCGATGAAGGCTTCGCCCGCGGCCATGCCCAGGGAGCCGCCCATGAAGGTGAAGTCCTGGACGATGACGACGGCTTCGCTGCCGCCGACCTCGCCGAAGCCGATGGCCATGGTGTCCTTGCGGCCGGCGGCCTTGCGGGCCGCGTTGAGGCGGTCCTTGTAGGGCTTGCCGTCCGAGAATTTCAGCGGGTCCTCGGGCACCTCAGGCGTCTCGATAGACTCGTAGGCGCCGTCGTCGAAGGTGAAGCGCAGCCGCGTCGGCGCGTCGATGCGCATGTGACGGCCCGACGGCGTGACCCACAGGGCGCCTTCCAGGTCCGAGCGGTACAGCATGTCGCCCGTGTCGGGGTCCTTGACCCACAGATTGTCGGGCGTGTCGCGCCGGCTGACGATCTTGCGGACGCCGGGTGCGAAGCGGGACAGCCAGCCGCCGCGCTTCTCCTGCTGGGGTTTGTTCTTGTCGACCATGGGCGCGCTTTAGACGGTTTCTGCCGCGCGCGCACCCTTCACGGCGTCCGCGAGGCTGCGCACCTTGGCCAGAACGCGCGGGGCGGCGGGTTCGTTCGCCGCCAGGGCCGCGGCGACCTCGTCCACCAGCACCGAGCCGGCGACCACCGCGTCGGACACGCGCGCCACCTCGGCGGCCCGCTCGGGCGTCTTGATGCCGAAGCCGACCGCGACCGGCAGGCCCGAAGCCTTGCGCACCCGTTCGACCGCCGGGGCGACCGAGCCGGCCTGGGCTTCCTTGACCCCCGTCACGCCCGCCACGGAGACGTAGTAGACGAAGCCCGAGGTGCGTTCGGCGATGATCTTCAGCCGGTCGTCGTCCGAGGTCGGCGTGGCCAGGCGGATCAGCGAAACCTGATGGGCGTCCAGGGCGTCGGTGAGGGGATCGGCCTCTTCCGGCGGGCAGTCGACGACGATGACCCCGTCCACGCCGCTGGCCGCCGCGTCGCGGGCGAAGGCCTCGTGGCCGTAGCTCTCGATGGGGTTCAGATAGCCCATCAGGATCAGCGGGGTGTCGGCGTCGCCGTCACGGAAGGCCTTGGCCAGCTCCAGCGTGCCCTTCAGCGTCAAACCCGCCTTCAGGCCGCGCAGGGCGGCGCGTTGGATCGGCGGCCCTTCGGCCATCGGATCCGAGAAGGGGAAGCCCAGTTCGATGATGTCGGCGCCGGCGGCGGGCAGGCCGCGCAGAATCTCCAGCGCCTCGTCGCGCGAGGGGTCGCCGGCCATGACATAGGCGACGAAGCCGGCCCGGCCCTCCGCCTTGAGGGCGGAGAAGCGGGCGTCGATGCGTTGGGTGGTCATTGGGCGTTCGGTGCGGGGAGTGAGTTTAGGGACAGGCAGGTCTGCCCGGCCTGGTTGACCACCCCGACGTAGCCGGGGGTGTCCGGGCGGGATTCGGGCTGAATCTCGACATCCCAGAAGCCGAAGATGATCATCCGATCGCACTTCCCGTCCGCCAGGGGCTTCTGCAACCAGATCGAGCTTGAGGTCTGGGTGAGGGGAACCCAACCATTGCGCTGGGCTTCGCCCGCGAAGGTATAGGCGACCTGCGGGATGTACTGCATCGGAGCGGTCACGCAGCGCATCGGCACGCCCGGGCCGGCGATCCGTTCCGTCAGGCCGCCGCAGTCGGGGGAGGGCGAGAGCCCGGGCGTCTGGGTCGCGGCTTGCGGGGCCGCTGCGAGGGCGGCGACGAGGGCGAGGACGCTCAGCATCATTGTCTCGGGGCGGGCGGGCCGGAGATCGGCCCGGCCGGCGCGGCGGCGCAGACGTTGCCGGGAATGGCGGCGAAGGCCAGCCAGGCCGCAGCGCCCGGCGCCGGCACGCGGGTGTCGTCGGCGAAGGCGAGCATCTGGAAGCCGTCGCAGCCGCCATCCGGCTTGCGCTTGACGTAAATGATCAGGTTGTTGTCCCCGCCGGCGGCGAGCCAGCCCTGTTCCTGGAAGGCGGCGCTGTAGGCGTCGACCGCATCGTTGACGCCGGCCTGGGTCGTCGTCACGCAGAAGGCCTGCTGGGCGATGGCGGTCTTGCCGCCGCAGGTCGGATCGGCGGTGACCCGCTCCAGCTCCGGAATCTCCACCTGCAGGGCCGCCGGCGGCGTCTGGGCCATGACCAGGGTCGGGGCGGTCGCCGCGCACAGGGCCGCGGCGGCGGCCAGAATGAGGGTCTTCATGATACGCTAGAGCTCCACGCCCAGATGCTTCGCGACGGCGAAGATGTCCTTGTCGCCCCGCCCGCACATATTCAGCACGACATCGCCGCCCTTGCCCACTTCTTTTGCGATCTCGCCGACGCGGGCGAGCGCATGGCTGGGCTCCAGGGCGGGAATGATCCCTTCCAGCTTCGAGCACAGCTGGAAGGCCTCGAGGGCTTCCTGATCGGTGGCGGCGCGGTACTCCGCCCGGCCGATGTCCTTCAGCCAGGCGTGCTCGGGCCCGATGCCGGGATAGTCGAGGCCGGCGGAGATCGAATGGCCTTCCAAGATCTGGCCGTCGTCGTCCTGCAGCAGATAGGTGCGGTTGCCGTGCAGCACGCCCGGGCGGCCGCCCTGGATGGAGGCGGCGTGGTCCGGACCGTCCAGCCCGCGGCCCGCGGCCTCGACGCCGATCAGGCGCACGCCCGCGTCCTCGATGAAGGGATAGAACAGGCCGATGGCGTTGGAGCCGCCGCCGATGGCCGCCACGCAGGCGTCCGGCAGCTTCTCCTTGCGCGCCAGCATTGAGGCGCGCGCCTCGCGGCCGATCACCGACTGGAAGTCGCGCACCATGGCCGGATAGGGGTGCGGTCCGGCGGCGGTGCCGATCAGGTAGTAGGTGTCCTCGACGTTGGTGACCCAGTCGCGCATCGCCTCGTTCATGGCGTCCTTGAGCGTGCCTCGGCCCGAGGTGACCGGGATCACCTCCGCGCCCAGCAGCTTCATGCGGAAGACGTTGGGCGACTGACGCTCCACGTCGGTGGCGCCCATGTAGACGATGCATTTCAGGCCGAAGCGGGCGCAGACGGTGGCGGTGGCCACCCCGTGCTGGCCGGCGCCGGTCTCGGCGATGATGCGGGTCTTGCCCATGCGCATGGCCAGAAGAATCTGGCCCATGCAGTTGTTCACCTTGTGGGCGCCGGTGTGGTTCAGCTCGTCGCGCTTGAACCAGATATCCGCCCCGCCGTGGTGCTCGGTCAGGCGCTCGGCGAAATACATCGGGCTGGGGCGGCCGACATAGTCGGTCAGGAAGCCGTCCAGCTCGGCCTGGAACGAAGGGTCCGCCTTGGCGGCCTCATAGGCGTCGTTCAGCTCATGGATGAGCGGCATCAGTGTCTCGGCCACGAACCGTCCGCCATAGGGGCCGAACCGGCCCTCCGCGTCAGGGAAACTGTAGCTGTTGGGCAGGATGGCGTTCACGGGGCAAACTCGCGCGGAGATCAGGCGGTCCGGACGGCCTCGAGGAAGGCCGCGATCCGGGCCGGGTCCTTAACACCCGGCGCGCTTTCCACGCCAGAGGACACGTCCACGAGGGGAGCGCCGGAAATCCGCACCGCCTCGCCGACATTGTCGGGATTCAGCCCGCCCGCGACGAACCACGGATGCCGAAAGGCCCGACCGGCCAGCAGGGTCCAGTCGAACCGGGCCCCGACCCCGCCCGGCAGATCCGATCCTTCCGGCGGTTTTGCGTCGAACATCAGATGATCGGCGAAGGGCTCCCAGGCGACGGCGTCGTCGAAATCCTCCTGGGCGCGGATCGGCAGGGCCTTGATGATCCCCGCCCCGGTCAGGACCCGCACCTGTTCGGCACGGGCCGGGGTCTCGGACCCGTGCAGCTGGATCAGATCCGGCTTCAGGATCAGGGCGATCTCGGTCAGCAGGGCGTCGTCGGCGTCGACCGTGACGGCCACGATCCTGGCCTTGCCCGGTCCCTGGCCGCGCGCGCGCTCGAACAGCGTCGCGGCGTGGAGGGGGGCGATGTGGCGCGGACTCCTGGGGAAGACGACCGCGCCGACGAAGGCCGCGCCGCCTGCCAGGGCCGCATCCAGCGTGTCAGGCGTGGTCAGTCCGCAAATCTTGGCCCGGGTCATGCCCGGCAGGTGCGCTCGCCGCCGGTCGGGGTCAAGGCCGGTACAGGTCGGCGTCCGGATCGCTGCCGCCGCGTATCGCAGCCGACACGATCTGGCTGGCGATGACGGAGTAGGTGATGCCGTTGCCGCCGAAGCCCATGACCGCCCAAGCGTGGTCCATGTCCGGCACGGGGCCGATCGACGGCAGGCCGGTCGCGCTTTCCCCAAACGCCCCGGCCCAGCTGTAGTCGATCTCGAACTCGATATCGGGCAGCAGTCGCTTCAGCTTGGCTGTGATCGTCGCGCATTTGCGCTTCAGCTTGGCCTTGTCGGCGTGAGCCGTGGGCGACGGCTCGTCTTCGCCGCCGACGATCAAACGCCCGTCGCCGCCCATGCGGAAATACAGGTATGGATCGGACGCCTCCCAGACGAGCGTGTCCCGCAGCCAGGCTGGGCAGCGCTGGCGCGGCGTCGACGCCATGGCCCAGGTCGAGATCACCTTCGCGCCGGGCGTCGGAACGGCCTTCGGAAACTCGTAACCGCAGCAGAAGATCACCGTCCCGGCCCGCACCGGATGATGGGCGTCCGTCAGCAGGGTGACGCCGTCGGGGTCGCTGACCGCCTCCAGCACCTCGACCGGGGAATAGACCTTCGCCCCGCGGTCCGCCGCGCGGCGCAGCAGGCCGGCGGCCAGCCGGGCCGGGTCGCCGCTGGCTGAGCCATGGCTCAACACGGCGCCGGTGCGGTCGACGCCGAAGCGCTCGCGCAGGTCGGCGGGTCCAATATAGGCGCTGTCCAGGCCGATCGCGGCGCGGGCGTCCGCCTCCGCCGCCAGGGCGCGATGGCCGTATTCGTCGCCGGCGAGATAGAGGGTCGCCTTGTCTTTCAGCCCGCAGCGGATCCGGTCATCAGCGACGATCCGCTTTAGATCATCAATGGCCGACCGCGATCTCAGATAGGCCCGTCTCGCCTTCGCCTGCCCGATGCGATCCGCCAGCGCCGTCAGCGGCAGGTCGATCTCCCACTGCAGCAGGGCGGTCGAGGCCACCGTCGAGCCCATCAGCGGCGGACGCCGATCCAGCACGGCGACCGAGTGATCGCGGCTCAGCTCGTGCGCCATGAAGGCTCCGCTGATCCCCGCGCCGACGATGGCGACATCCACCGAGACGGCCGTCTCCAGCGGCCGCACGGGCACGCCCAGCCCGGGGCTGTCCGCCCAGAGGGACCGGCCGGTCCTGAGATCGCGTTTGAGGGTGGCCCCGGTCATGCCGTCTCCGCAGAAGCGGAGCCTTAGCGGGCGAGGGGCCCGCCGGTTCCGCTCAGTCTGCGGGCCCGGCGAAGATGGCGTCGATCTCGTCCGATGTCAGCAACCGCCATTCGCCCGGAGCGAGGTTGTCGGGCAGGGCCAGGCCGCCCAGCCGCTCGCGATGCAGGGCCTCGACGTGGTTGCCCAAGGCGGCGAACATCCGGCGGACCATGTGATAGCGGCCCTCGGTCACCGAGACCCTCGCCTCGGTGGGAGAGATCACTTCCAGCCCGGCGGGCTTCAGCGGCCGGTCGTCGTTCTCCAGCAGCAGTTCGCCCGAGGCGAACCGGGCGGCCTCCGAACCGTCCAGCGGGCGGGCCAGCGTGGCGCGATAGATCTTGGCGACGTTCTTCCTGGGGCTGATGACCCGGTGCAGCAGGTCGCCATCGTCCGTCATCAGCAGCAGACCGGACGTCTCCTTGTCGAGCCGCCCGATGGTCGAGATGGCCGGGTCACGGCGGCGCCAGCGGTCGGGCAGGACGTCATAGACCAGCGCCCCGTCCTCCTTGTGCGAACAGGTCATGCCCAGCGGCTTGTGCAGCAGGATGACGATGCCCTGCGGCGGATCCAGCGGCTCGCCGTCGATCTCCATCCGGGTGGGCAGATCCGGAGTCACCGGTATGCGCTTGGAGACATCGGTGATGTCGACGCCGTCCAGCACGATGCCGCCCGCCTTGCCCATGCGCGCCATCTCGGTGCGCGAGCCGTAGCCCAGCGAACCGAGCAGCTTGTCGACGCGCGATGTCGGGACTTTTTTCATGCCCTACCGCCCTTCGGGCTACTTGAGGGCGCGTTCACTTGATGGCCTCGAAGACCTTGTAGCCCCCGGCGTCAGCGGCCATCCGCACGCGCTTGAAGGCTTCGTTGATGTCGGCCTCGTAGGGCAGGTGGCGATTGGCGACCAGCCAAAGGACGCCGCCCTTCTTCAGCATGGCCGCGGCCTGCCGGATGAAGTTCTGGCCCAGCCGCTTGTCCTCGGCGCCGCCGTCGTGGAAGGGCGGATTGGTGACGATGAAGTCGAGGTCGCCGTTGACAGCCAGGGTGCGGACATCGGCCTGTTCGATAACGACCCGCGGATCCTCGACGTTGCGCCGCGCCGCCTCGACCGCACGACGGTCCAGATCGTAGAGGGCCAGGGCCGTGACCAGCGGCGAACGCAGCGCCACGGTGGCCAGCGCCCCGTAACCGCAGCCCAGGTCGGCGCCCGCGCCCTTCAGCGGAGGCAGGGTTTGGGCCAGAAGGGCCGAACCGGGGTCGATCCGGTCCCAGGCGAAGACGCCGGGCTGGGACCAGGCGTCCAGGCCGGGCACGAGGCGCGGCGCCCCGGCCTCGATGGCCGCGTCCAGACCGGTCAGGCCGTCGCCCTTGATCACCACACACCGACGATGATGGGCCTTGGCGCTCTCGCCGACCTCGGCGCCGAAGGCTTCCAACTCCTTCTTCAGCCGGGAGCCGCCCTTGTCCTTGGCGGCCATGACGTCCAGCCGTCCGCCCGGTTTCAGCGCCTTCAGCGCGAGGGCCAGGGTGTAGCGGCGCTCCAGCACGCCCGGCGGGGCGTAGATCATGATGCTGTCGGCCGACCCTTCGGACACGGTTTCGAGTGCTGTGGCGCCCGGGATCAGGGGCGAGGTCTGGGTCGCGTCGCCCGGCGGATCGAACACCGCCGGGGGGCGGCCATAGAGAAGCGTCGTCATCCGGCTCCTCTAGCGGACCACGACCCACGGTGACACCCCGGAACAAATCCGGCACAACCCCGCCATGCTCCCCGACTCGATCTCCGCCCCGCTCGCGCCGACCCTGATGGACGCGCGCGCGACGCTGGAGCGCGTCTGGGGTCACGCCGACTTCCGCGGACGGCAGGCCGAGGTGGTCGAGGAGATCCTGGCCGGGCGCGATGTGCTGGCGGTGCTGCCGACCGGCGGCGGCAAGTCGGTCTGCTACCAGATCCCGGCCATGCTGCGTCCCGGCCTCGGCCTTGTAGTGTCACCCCTGATCGCCCTGATGACCGATCAGGTCGAGGCGCTGAAGCAACAGGGTGTCTCGGCGGCGAGACTGGATTCCGGCGTCTCCATGGACGACCGCTCGGCCATCTGGCGCGCGGCGCGGGCGGGGGAGCTGGACCTGCTCTACGTCTCGCCCGAGGGGCTGGCCCAGCCGCACCTCATCGATCGCCTGCACGACCTGCCGCTGAGCCTGATCGCCATCGACGAGGCGCACTGTGTCTCGCAATGGGGACATGACTTCCGGCCCGACTACCGGACGCTGGGCCGGCTGGCCGAACTGTTCCCCGGCGTGCCGCGCATCGCGGTGACGGCGACCGCCGACGCCCGCACGCGCGAGGACATCGTCCGCTCCCTGCGGCTGGACGGCGCCAAGGTCGTCGTCGATAGCTTCGCCCGTCCCAACCTGCAGCTGTCGGCCATCCGCAAGGAGAACGGCTCGCGGGCCAAGACCGACGCGGCGGTGATCGACCTGGTGCGGCAGCGGCGCGGCAAGTCGGGCGTGGTCTATTGCGGCAGCCGCGACGGCTGCGAGCGGGTGGCCCAGGCGCTCCGCGACGCGGGGACCAACGCCATCGCCTATCACGCCGGCATGGACGCGCGGGAGCGCGACAAGCGGCTGGAGCGCTTCCTGGCCGAGGACGGGGCGGTGATGGTGGCGACCATCGCCTTCGGCATGGGAGTCGACAAGGCCGACGTGCGCTTCGTCATTCACGCCGACCCGCCCGGCTCGCTGGAGGCCTATTGGCAGGAGATCGGCCGGGGCGGACGCGACGGAGAACCGGCCGAGGGCATCACCCTGTACGGTCCCTCCGACATCGCCTGGACCCTGCGCCGACTTGACGGTCGCCCGATGGCCGAGGAGGTCAAGGCGGTGCAGGTGCGCAAGGCGCGCCAGCTGTTCGCCATGCTGGACGGCGCGACCTGCCGCCCCCAGACCGTGCGCCGCTATTTCGGCGAGACTGGCGCGGACCGCTGCGGCGTCTGCGACATCTGCCAGGACCCGCCCGCCCTGTTCGACGCGACCGTCCCGGCCCAGAAGGCGCTGGCGGCGGTGCAGCGGCTGGGCGAACGCTTCGGCAAGACCCGCATCGTCGATCACCTGCAGGGGCGGACGAAGGATGCACAGCCGTGGGAGACGGCGCTGTCCACCTGGAGCATCGGCGCCGACATCGCCTCGCACACCCTGCGCGACGTCATCGACCACCTGATGTTCGAGGGCCTGCTGGTCGAGGATCCGAACGAGGGCAAGCCGCTGGTCCGACTGGGCGACCCGGAGGCGGTGCGCGGCGTCTATCGCGGCGAACGGGTGATCGAGGTGCGGCTGACGCCCGCCCGGGTCTCGGCCCCGCGAGAACGGGTGCGAAACGGCCGCAACGCCGCGCTGGAGACCATGGACGCCGATGTCCGCGCCCGCTTCGAGTTGCTTCGCAACTGGCGCCGCGAGCGGGCCGCCGAACAGCGGGTGCCGCCCTATGTCATCTTCCAGGACAAGACCCTGCTGGAGATCGCCATCGCGGAGCCCGGCGATCTGGAGACGCTGGGCCACATCTCCGGCGTCGGCCAGACCAAGCTGGACCGCTACGGCAAAGGCGTTCTGGCGGCGCTATCAGCCTGAAGTCGATGCGCAGTCGAGCGTGCCGCTCGACGGAGTTCGTCTGGAAAAGATCGTTCGCCGCAGGTTTCGAACCGTGGTTGCACTAACGGTAGAGCTTTAGGGCATGCAGACGTATGATTGCGGCCATGCCCCTGCAGATACTCTTCGGCGATGACGAACATACGGCAAAGGACGGCCCTTACAGTCGCGTGCTCAAGACGCGGAAGTGGCTATATCTAGGAGCCGGCTTGGGGGCGTTTGTCGCCATGGGGTTGTATGATGAAGCGGCGGCGAAAGCCCTGCTTCAGGTCATAACGCTCCCGAACGGCGTCGTCAGAAACTTCCTGCTCGCCGGCATAGCGTACCTCTTGCTCCAGTACGTCATGCTCGTTGCCCAGTTGTCAGTCAGCTACGACCTGGTTCTTCGGGAGCGGCTGGCCTTCCGCCGCGAGGACGAACTCGCTGCCGGGCGTCAGAAAGTCAGCGAGGCGCAGCGAGGCCTCAACGACTATCAGGACCAGCGGCCAAGGGTTGCGCCCGAGGAGGTGACGGCAGCGCGCGAAAGCCTTCAGAAGGCGCTTTTCCAACTGGAGGAGATTCGCAGAAGGCCTGGCCGAACTGAGGGCAAAGAGCCCGGGAGCGGGATTGATCTGGACTCCTTGCAGGAGTTCGGCGCCAAGTCGGTCGTTGCGCAGGCTGAGGCCGAACTCGAAAGTCTGAGCGCCCGTCAAGCCCAGACCGAAGCTGATCTTCGCCGGGAAGACCCGATCAAACAGTCGCTGACGTTGTCGCTGCAGCAGGCGACCGGGGCGCTGGTCGCCCTCCAGCGCGAGGATCCCGCGCAGCGGATCGGATACCGCAAGATCGAGATTGGAATCGACGTCCTCAGGGTTCTGCCGCCTGCTGTTTTCGCCCTGCTTACGCTGGTGGCCCTCGCGGCGTCGGTCTTCTGAACATCGTCCAGAAGTCACACGATCATCCCGGTCATAGGGGTTAGCCCCACGGTCCCCGGGATGGCGGCTGATCGGTGACCGGCACAGACGTCACTGACGACCGGATCGGAGGAGACCCCACCATGACTGGGCGCGCCGCGGGGGCGCGGCCCATCTTTACGGCCAGGTCCATCAGGGCGCGGACGCGGTTGCCGGTGGCCGGGTGGGTCGAGAACAGGTTGTCGGCGCCCCGGCCCGCCAGCGGATTGATGATGAACAGCTGGCCCGAGGCCGGATTGCGCTCCGCGGTCGGGTTGTGGATGCGCTTGGCGTAGGCTTCGATCTTCTGCAGGGCGGAGGCGAGGGCGTTGGGGTCGCCGGCGATCTCGGCGCCGACGCGGTCAGCCTCGTACTCGCGCGACCGGCTGATGGCCATCTGAACCAGGCCCGCGGCCATGGGGGCGAGGATCATCAGGGCCAGGGTCCCGATAATGCCGCCTGGCCGCTCGCGGTCGTCGCCGCCGCCGAAGAAGAGGGCGAAATTCGCCAGCGCCGCGATGGCTCCGGCGATGGTGGCGGTGACCGTCATGGTCAGGGTGTCGCGGTTCTTCACGTGCGCCAGTTCGTGCGCCATCACGCCCCGGATCTCGTCTCGGGTCAGCATGTCCAGCAGGCCGGTGGTGGCGCAGACGGCGGCGTTCTGCGGGTTGCGGCCGGTGGCGAAGGCGTTGGGCTGGTCGTTGGGGATGATGGCGATCATCGGCCGCGGCAGGCCGGCGTCCCGCGCCATCTGCAGAATATCGGCGACATAGGTCCGCACCACGGCGTTGGGGTGGTTCTCGTCGACCGGCTGGGCCCGGTACATCTTCAGGACGATCTTGTCGGCGTTCCAGTAGCTGAACAGGTTCATTCCGCCCGCCACGACCAGCGCGATCAGCATGCCCGGCACGCGGCCGATCATGAAGCC
>NZ_JAHFPF010000032.1 GCF_023259385.1 Brevundimonas sp.
GGCCTAGGAGGCGACGCTGACCGCATCGACGCCCTCCGTACTCGCCTTCCTTGAGGGCGAAGGGACCGATGCGCGCGGGCGCACGATCTTCGACGTCCTGGCGTTCGACGATGCGGCGCTGGAGAACACCCACGATTTCATCCAGTGGCTGTTCCCGCTGACCGAGCCCTCGTCCGCCGTGCCGGAATCGCCCGTGCTCACCGAGGACGAGGCCACGGCCATCTGCGACTCGGTCATGGCCCAGTGCACCCTGGCGGCGGCCACGGACCGGATCGCCGCCTTCTACCGCAACAACGACCATTGGCTGAAGGCGGCGGACCACAACCACCTGCGCATCACCCGCATCATCCGCGCCCTGCGCCGCCTGCGCGGCGACGAGGAGGCGGAGGCCTTCCGCGCGGCCATCCTGGCGAAGGTGACGACGACCGGCGCGCCGGTCGGTCTTCGCAGCCGCGGCTACTGGATGACGGCCTGAGAGCTCATCGCAGGGCCCGGATCAGGGCGGCTTCGAATCCCTTGGCGTCCGGGCCGGGCAGGGCGGCCAGGCCTCCGGCCTCGAACATCTCGAACACCTTCGGATGGACATAGGACGACCGGCAGACCGTCGGCGTATTGCCCAGCAGGCCGGAAACGGCCCTCACGCAGACGGTGATCTTGCGCTTGGCGTCGGTGGGCGAGGTCGGGGTCTCCGCCTCCCTCAGCGCCCGTGCCGCCGACACGGTCCCCGCCCAGGTGCGGAAGTCCTTGGCTGAAAAGGCCTCGCCCATGGCGTCGCGGATATAGGCGTTCACATCGTCCGACGTGATGGGGCACAGGTCGCCATCGGCGTTGCGGTATTTGAACAGTTGCTGGCCCGGCAGGTCACGCAACGACCGGACCACGGTCGCCAGCCGCCGGTCGCGCACCTTCACCTCATGCTCCACCCCGCTCTTGCCCTTGAAGGCGAAGGTCAGGGCGGCGCCCTCCAGTTCCAGATGCCGCTTGTGCAGGGTGGTCAGACCGTAGGACCGGTTCTGCTTCGCATATTCGGCGTTGCCCACCCGGATCAGGGTGATCTCCAGCAGCCGTACGGCGGTGGCCAGCACCTTGTCCCGTGTCATGCCGCGCCTAGCCAGGTCGGCCTCGACCCGCGCCCGCAGTTTCGGCAGCGCCTTGGCGAAGGCGGGCAGGCGGTCGAACTTGCTCTCCGAGGCGTGGCGGCTCCAGTCGGGGTGATAGCGGTACTGCTTGCGGCCCTTAACGTCCCAGCCGATGGCCTGGATGTGGCCGTTGGCGCGCGGGCAAATCCAGACGTCGGTCCACGCCGGCGGGATGGCCAGCATCCGGATACGGTCCAGCGCCTTGATGTCGGTGATGCGCTTGCCGTCGCGATCCAGATAGCGGAACCCTGTGCCCGACTTCCGGCGAGAGAAGCCGGTCGCCTCGTCGCTGCACCAGGTCAGGCCCTCGGGCACATCGACGTGGGTCACACCCCGACCTCGGGCAAGGTCTCGCGCAGTCCGTGGATCCAATCCCGCGCGGCGTCTCCGCCCCACAGCCGCCAGGCGATATAGCCGGCCGAGGGCTTGTCCTTGTTGTTCCAGTCCCGCCCGTGCTTGTCGACGACGTGGCGGGCGAAACAGCTGTACGTCGACCTGATGTCCCGATCGCTCAGGATCTCCTGCCTCATCAGCTGCTCGGCCCGGCGCACGCCGACCTCGGCGCCGCCGCGCTTGTGCTCGCGGCGCAGCTCCAGTCCTCGCTCCGCAGCGTCCGCGACGGCCTTCGGAGGGGGGCGGTTTTCGTCGGACAGGACGGGGTGTTCGATCATGGCGAACTCCAACGACGAGCGAACGAAGGCGGTTCCTCTTGACCGCGCGGGCGCGGAGGCGGAGGGCAGGGGGCATGAACTATCGCCACAGCTTCCATGCCGGAAATTTCGCCGATCTGGTCAAGCACGCTCTCGTGCTCTGGCTGCTCGACCGCCGCCGCGCCACCGGCCCCGTGACGGTGATCGACACCCATGCGGGGGCCGGGGTCTACGACCTCAGCGGCGACGGCGTGCGGTCGAAGGAAGCCGAGGCAGGCATCGCGCGTCTGATGGCCGCCAATCATCGTCCGCCCCTGATCGAGGCCCTGGCCAGGGCGGTCAGCGAACTGAACCCGCACGGCGGCGCGCGCCTCTATCCGGGCTCGCCCCTGCTGATCGCTCGCCGGCTCGGCCGCGACGACCGCTATATGGGCTTCGAGCTGAACCCACCGGTGCTGGAGCTGCTGACCGCGGCGCTGGAGCCCTTCCCCCAGGCGACCGCCCGGGGCGGCGACGGCTATGATCAGGCGCGGGCCGAGGCGGCGCATGCGTCCGGCGCCCTGGTCCTGATCGACCCGCCGTTCGAACGGCCCGACGACTATCAGCGCGCCGCTGACACCGCCGCCGCCATCGTCCGCGCCGATCCCCGCGCCATGGTCGCGGTCTGGACCCCGCTGAAGGATCTGGAGACCTTCGACGGCTTCCTGCGCCGGCTGGACGAGGCGGGCGCCAAGCGGGTGCTGGTCGCCGAGGCGCGCCTGCGGCCGCTGACCAATCCGATGAAGATGAACGGCTGCGCCATGGTCGTGCTGAATGCTCCCGCCGGGGCGGAAGACGCCGCGCGCCAGATCTGCGACTGGGTGGCCGGCACGCTGGGCGAGGCCGGGGCCAAGGCCGAGGTCTGGACGGCGTAATTTAGTCGATCACTTCGCCGGGCTCGTACAGGTGCGGCTCGAAGGTCGCGATGGCCATGATCGGCTCCATCGCCTTGGCCACCCCGGCGGTCCGGGCCATGGCCTTCCAGTCCTCGCGTGTGCGCCAGACCGCATAGACCGCCGCCACCTTGCCGTTCAGGCCCCGGTGCAGGGTCGCCGAGATGAAGCCCTCGGCTCCGCGCTGGGCGGCGACCATCACCGCCAGATGTTCCATCAGCAGCGCCTGCTTTTCAGGATCGCAGCGATAGACGTTGATGAGCACTATGGGATCAGCATCGGACATGGCGCGTCCTCTAGACCAGTTTTGCTTCAGGTTTGTACGGTCTGAACCTAAAGAATCCTCTCTCGCCCAACGACGGGAGCGGCGTCTTGTCTGTCCGGCCAGCGAGGCCATATCGGGTGGCCCGTGGAGAGCCGAATGACCCGTATCGCCATCCTGAAGACCGGTGCGCCGCCGCCGGCCCTGGCCGAAACCCATGGCGACTATCCGGCCATGTTCGGGACCCTGCTGGGCGACGGGTTCGAGACCACGGTATTCGACGTGCGGCAGGGCGAATGGCCCGATCCCGTCGGCTTCGACGGCGCCGTCATCACGGGCTCGGCGGCCGGGGTCTATGAGGACGACGCCTGGATCGGCGCCCTGCTGGACTGGATCCGTCTGGCCCGGGGCGAGACCAGGCTGGTCGGCGTCTGCTTCGGCCACCAGGCCATGGCCCAGGCCCTGGGCGGCCGTGTCGAGAAGTCGGACCGGGGCTGGGGCGTCGGCCTGCATCGCTACGACGTGGCCGCGCCGGCGCCGTGGATGACCCCCGCCGCCGCCACGGTCGCCATCCCCGTCTCGCATCAGGACCAGGTGGTCGCCATTCCCGGCGACGCCCTTGTCACCCTGAGCAGCGCCTTCACCCCCTACGCCGGCCTGGCGTGGGGCGAGGACGCCATCAGCTTCCAGGGCCACCCCGAGTTCACCCCCGCCTACGCCTCGGACCTGACTGCCGGGCGGTGCGGGCGGATCGATCCGGTGCTGGTCGACCGGGCGCTGGAGACCCTGGCCCAGCCGAACGACCGGGCCCTGGTCGCGGACTGGATTCGCGGCTTTCTCGCGCTGTAAATCTTACTCAAGGAATGCGTGCGAATACGGAGGGACATGTGCCTTTCCCGGTTCGCGCTTACGATTGCAGCAGTGTTCGCCGTCCTCGGCGCCGCTCCCGCGTTCGCACAGCCGGACGCCCGGGGGGCGGACGACGGGATGCAGCTGGCGGCCTTCGTGGAGGCTCGGGCCTCCTCGACCACCTTCGCGGCGCTGGAGGCCTTCGGCCATGACGCCATGCGGCGCACCGACCGTGAGGGGCTGAACCGGCTCTACCACGTCACCTGGACCATCCTGAACCAGGGCGAGTTCGAGCGCGCGGCGGTATGGAACGCCCGGCTGGAGGCCGCCGCCCGCCGTCGCCGCGACGCTCGGTACATCGACATCGCCCACCTGAACGCCCTGACCATCCGCTACGATCAGGGCGAGGGCGCCGTGGCCGCGGAGATGAACCGCATGGCCGCCTCCGGCCGCGACTGGTTCGTGCGCGCCCACGCCGCCCGCCTGACCGCCCTGTGGATGATCGACAACGCCCGCGTCGGGGAGGGCCTGCAGCTGTTGAGCCAGGCGGAGGCCGACATTCCCGCCAACGACCCCTTCGCCGCCACCGCCCGCGCGGGCATCTGGGAGGTGGCGGGCATGGGTCTGAAGGCGCTCAACGACGTCAAGGGCGCCGCCGACGCCTTCCGCAAGTTCGAGATCGACTATTCCACTCCGGCCTATCCGCGTCCGGATTTCGACAGCCTCTACAACCTGGCCATGATGGCGGTGAAGGTGGGCGAGATGGACCGCGCCGCCCGCTTCTACGCGGCCCACAACCGGCTGGCCCTGCGTTCCGACCTGCCGACGCTGAAGATCTATGACGCCAGCCTGTGCGCGACCGTCGCCGACGCCCGCCAGGCGCCGCGCGCGGTGCTGGCCTGTCTGGAGCCTTACGGCGAGGACCTCGGCGAGGCCGCCTTCCTGGCCCGGGACGCCCTGCCGCTGCGCGCCGTCGCCCGCGCCCGCACCGGCCAGGCCGCCGCCGCCCGCCGGGACCTGGAGACGCTGCGGCGGCTCGAGGCCGGCGTCGGTGAACAGTCGAACGTGGATCAGGTCGAGGCCGAGGTGCTGTTCGCCGAGGGCCGACCCGAAGAGGCTTTCCGCATCCTGCGCGCCCATATGGCGGCCCAGGAGACTTCGGCGGCCCGAAGCTTCAGCGCCGGCATCCACCAGGTCACCGGCAACATGCAGCAGCAACTGGCCGAGCGCCGCCGCCAGCTGGAGATGGCCCGCGCCAACACCCGGCTGCAGCTGACCGTCACCGTCATCGTCGTCCTGTTCCTGCTGTGCGCCGCCGCGGCGCTGGCGTGGCAGTGGCGGCTGGGCCGGTTCCTGCGCGACGCCCGCCGCCGCGCCGAGGAGGCCAACCGCGCCAAGAGCGAGTTCCTGGCCAATATGAGCCACGAGATCCGCACGCCTCTGAACGGCGTGGTCTCCATGGCCGACTCGCTGGCGCGCCGCGATCTCGATGCTCAGGAGCGCGAGATGGTCGAGCTGATCCGCTCGTCCGGGGCGACCCTGGAGCGCCTTCTGTCCGACATCCTCGACAGCGCCAAGATCGAGTCCGGGCAGGTCACCCTCGAACCGGTCGCCTTCGATCTGGAGCAGACCGTCGGCGACGTGGCGGCCCTGTGGCGGGTCAAGGCCGAGGACAAGGGCGTCGCCCTGAACGTCGACTTCGACCCGGCCCTGTCCGGCTTCGTCGAGGGCGACGCGGTCCGCCTGCGCCAGGTCCTCAACAACCTCGTCTCCAACGCCCTGAAATTCACCGCCGAGGGCGAGGTCCGGATCGCCGTGCAGGCGGTCGAGGACGGCCGCGCCGTCTTCCGTGTCAGCGACACCGGCGTCGGCTTCGACGCCGAGCTGAAGGGCCGCATCTTCACCCGTTTCCAGCAGGCCGACGGCTCGATCACCCGGCGCTACGGCGGCACGGGCCTGGGCCTGGCCATCTCGACCGCCCTGGTCGATCTGATGGGCGGCGCGCTGGATTGCGACAGCACGCCGGGCGAGGGCGCGGCCTTCTGGTTCGAGATCGCCCTGCCGCCGGCCGAGCCGGTCGCCGCCGAGGCGGCCGCGCCCGCCGACACGATCGACGTGGCCGCCACGCCCCTGCGCATCCTGCTGGCCGACGACCACCCCGCCAACCGCAAGGTGGTCGAGATCATGCTGGCCGCCACGGCCATGGAGATGGTCGCCGTCGAGGACGGCCGTCAGGCGCTGGACGCCTTCGCGGAAGGCGGCTTCGACCTAGTGCTGATGGACATGCAGATGCCGGTGATGGACGGTCTGAGCGCCACCCGCGCCATCCGCGCGCTTGAGACCGACCGGGGGCTGCCGCGCACGCCCGTGGTGATGCTGACCGCCAACGCCATGGCCGAGCATGTCGCGGCGGGCCGCGCCGCCGGCGCCGACGGCCACCTGACCAAGCCGGTCACCCTGGCCAGTCTGTTCGAGGCGATCCGCAGCGCCCTGGACCCCGAGGGGCCGGGCGGTCAGATCAGGGCCACTTCACCACGGGCGGCATCGAGCTGAGGATCGAATCGACGTTGCCGCCGGTCTTCAGGCCGAAGGTGGTGCCCCGGTCGTACAGCAGGTTGAACTCGACGTAGCGCCCGCGCCGGACCAGCTGTTCCTCGCGCTCCTCCGCCGTCCAGGCCTCGCCCATCCGGCCCGCCACGATCCGCGAATAGACGTCCAGGAAGGCCTCGCCCACGTCGCGGGTGAAGGCGAAGTCGCGATCCCAGCCGCCGCTGTCGTGATGGTCGTAGAAGATCCCGCCGGTGCCGCGCGGCTCGTTGCGGTGGGGCAGGAAGAAATACTCGTCGCACCACGCCTTGAACTTGGGATGCCAGCTGGGATCGTGGGCGTCGCAGGCGGCCTTCATGGCGGCGTGGAAGGCGACGGTGTCGGGCGCATCCTCGCGCCGGTCCACGTCCAGCACGGGCGTCAGGTCCGCCCCGCCGCCGAACCAGCTCTTGGTCGTGGCGATGAAGCGGGTGTTCATGTGCACCGCCGGAACCCGCGGGCTCACCGGATGGCAGATCAGGCTCACGCCGGTGGCGAAAAAGCGCGGGTCCTCCGCCGCGCCCGGCACCGTCTTCGCATAGTCCGCCGGGAAGGTTCCGTGCACGGTCGAGACATGAACGCCGACCTTCTCGAACAGGCGGCCGTGCATCATGCCCATGACGCCCCCGCCGCCCTCCTTGCGCTCCCACGGGGTGCGCACGAAGCGGCCGGGCTCGCCGGGGAACAGGTCGGCGGGCGCCTGGTCTTCCAGGGCCTCGAACCCGGCGTGGATGCGGTCGCGCAGGGTTTCGAACCAGGCCCGGGCTTCGGTCTTCTTCTGGGCGAGGGGATCGGCGGCGTCGGTCATGGCGGCTTCCTAGACCATTTTTGCTTCAGGTCGCTTCGACCTGAATCCAAAAAATGGTCCAGCATCAAACTGGAGCGAAATCTGAGCCGAGCCGGACTTCGTCCAACTCGACCGATTTCGCTCTAGGCCCCCGTCGCCTTCAACGAAAGTGCGGCCCGTTGACCGCCCCCGCAACTCTGCCACTGTCGCCGCTTCGTTTTTGGGGAACCGTCCATGATCCGCACCGTGCTTCTGGCCGCCGTCGCCCTGTCCGCCGTCGCCCTCCCGGCGCTGGCCCAGTCGGCGGCGCAGACCGATCCTGGCGAGGCGCGCGCCCGGCGCATCCTGGACGGCACGCCGCTGATCGACGGCCACAACGACCTGCCCTGGGCCCTGCGCGAGAGCCACGGCAACGACCCCTACGCCGTCGACCTGACCCACGACCTGCGCGCCACGACCAAGCTGCACACCGACATTCCCCGCCTGCGCGCCGGCGGCGTGGGCGGCCAGTTCTGGTCCGTCTACGTCCCGGCCGACCTCAGCCCGACCGTGGCCGCGCGCGAGACCTGGGAGCAGATCGACACGGTCCGCCGCATCGTCGCCGCCCATCCGGATGTGTTCGAGCTGGCGACTACGGCGGACGACGTCGTCCGCATCCACGGCGAGGGCCGCATCGCCAGCCTGATCGGCATCGAGGGCGGTTATTCGATTGACGATTCGCTGGGCCTGCTGCGCGAGTTCCAGGAGGCCGGGGTCCGCTACATGACCCTGACGCACTCCAAGACCACGACCTGGGCCGACAGCGCCACGGACGCGCCGAAATGGGGCGGCCTGTCGCCGTTCGGCGAGCAGGTGGTCAAGGAGATGAACCGCATCGGCATGATGGTCGACCTCAGCCACGTCTCCGAGGACACCATGCTGGACGCCATGCGGGTCTCGGAGGCGCCGGTGATCTTCTCCCACTCCTCCGCCCGCGCCGTGACCAACCGGACCCGCAACGTGCCCGACAATGTCCTGCGCCTGATGCCCGAGGACGGCGGCGTGGTGATGGTCACCTTCGTGCCCGGCTTCGTCAGCGCCGCCCAGATGGCGTGGAACCAGGAGTTCGCGCTCGAGGCCGACCGTCTGGGCGTCGATCCGGGGGCGGAGACCCCTGACCCGCGCCTGCTCGCCTGGGCCGAGGCCCACCCCCGGCCCCGCGCCACGATCGCCGACGTGGTCGCCCATATCCAGCATGTCCGCGACGTGGCGGGTATCGACCATGTCGGCCTGGGCGGCGACTTCGACGGCGTGGACAGCCTGCCGGACGGCATCACCGGGGTGGACGCCTATCCGCGCATCCTCGCCGCCCTGATGGCCAACGGCTGGACCGAGGCCGACATCCGCAAGCTGGCGGGCGAGAACGTCCTGCGCACCATGCGCGCCGTCGAGGCCGTGGCCGCCGCCAAGCGCGCCGAACGCCCCAGCCTGGCCGCGCCGCTGGCGGGCGGGGCGCCGGAATAGCTAGTTCGAGCGCGCGTCCTCCAGCCGCTCGTAGGCCGGCTGCATCCACCGCTCCGCCAGCGCGCGCAGGCCCTCCGGCGCGGACTGGCGCTTGGCTTCTGCGTCGGCGGTGAACGGCTGGTCGCCCTGTTTGGGATTGCGGCCCGAGGCGGCGGTCAGGCGCGCGATCTCGTCGGGCGTCGGCGTGATCCCGAAATGGGCGGCGACCTCACCCCAGGTCGCGCCAGGCAGTTCGCCGTAGTCGACCAGCAGGCCGGGCGCCCGACCGTGCGCCTCCAGCCCCGCCGCATAGATCGCACCCAGCACCCGGGCGGCGTAGGCGTCCGCATCCGGCTCGGCGTCGATCCCGAACAGGGACGCCGGCAACAGGCCCGGCACGGTGTGCACCCCGCGCTGGCCCAGGGCGCTGACCAGCACTTCCACCGGATCGCGGTACAGGAAGACCCAGGGCGTCTCGGGGAAGGCCTCGCGGATCAGGTCGTGCTGCAGGGTGTTCCAGGCGTCGAACTTGACGAACAGCCGGCTCTGCCCGGGCGCCCGCGCCTGACCCAGCGCTCCGACCATGGCGCGCAGCAGGGCGACCTGCCGCTCGCGGCCCAGCCGCTCGCCCGCCCGGATGAGGCTGTCCACCGGCCCCGGCTCCGACAGCACCAGCGCCCCGTCCAGCCGACCCAGCAGATGCGCCAGCAGGGTCGAACCGCAGCGCGAGACATGGAAGATGAAGCCGGTCGGCGGGACGCCCGGACTGCGCCCGACCCAGGTCTCCAGTTCCGCCAGCGTCGTTCGCCGCCTGAACAGCGTGTTGGCCGGATGGCGCATCAGCCCGGTGAAGGTGTCGTCCAGGAAGGCCTCGGTGAAGCGCGGGGCGTCGCACCAGATCCATTCCACGACCGACGCCTCGACATCGGCGTCGTCCCAGAAGATGCGGCCGGGCAACCAGCCGTCCAGCATGGTCACTTCATCCATTGGTCGTTCCAGCGTCGGCGTTCGGCCGTCAGGGCCTCGCGCACGGCCTCGGCGGTGAAGGGCAGGCCATGCGCCAGGCCCAGCCGCACGGTCTCCTCGACGAACAGCTCGCGGTCGGTGGTGTCGCGCAGGTCGCCGTGCAGGGCGGGTTCGGCCGCGACCAGCGCCCGGAACCGCTCCAGATTGGCCCTGGCTTCGTCAGCCCCGACCTCCGGCTCCACGGACCGGAAGGGATCGTCGGCCTCGAAGGGGATCCGGTCGCGCAGCCAGTCGTTGACGCCCACGTCGATAACCAGATGGATGCGGTCGGTCGCGCCGCCGTTGACCACCCGGTGCGGCTGGCTGAGGTCCAGATACCAGGTCTCGCCCGGCGCCATGACCACCCGCCGGTTCCGCAGGTGGAAGCTGACGTCGGGGTTGGTGACCACGGGCACGTGCAGCCGGGCCTCGCCCCGGTCGTAGCCCAGGTCGTAGTCGCGATGCTCCCGGATGACCCCGCCAGGCCCCAGCCGCAGCAGCCGCACCGACCGCAGCGGACAGTCCAGCGTCGCCAGCACCGCGCGGACACCGGGACAGAGATCCAGCAGGGGCGTGTCGGCGAAGGCCTCGGCCGTCGCCACCAGGCTGTCGGCGCCCTGCGCCGGACCGCGCAGCACCAGTCCGCTCCAGTCGCCGTCGTAGAAGCCCCGATTGAAATGCGGAATCCAGCCCTCGGCCGACAGGGCGTCGAGATCGGCCGTCAGGGCCGCGGCGTCGAAGGTGAGGGGCAGCCGGAAGCGGTCGATCATGCCCGCAGATTGTATTGGCTGTTCCGGCTCGCGCGTCCAGACGCTTCAGGGCAGGCCGTCGGTCTGGCGCAGCGCTTCGAACAGGGCGATTCCCGCCGACACCGACAGATTCAGCGACCGGGCCTCGGGCCGAAGCGGGATCACCACCCGTTCGTCGGCCGCCGCGTGCACGAAATCAGGCGCGCCCGTCGGTTCGCTGCCGAACAGCAACACATCGTCCGGCCTGAACGCGAAGCCGGGCAGGGGCGTCGCGCCCTTCGTCGTAAACAGCACCAGCCGCCCGGCGCCCCGATCACGCTGGAATTCGTCCCAGCCGGCGTGCCGGGTCATATGGCCGAGGGGGCCGTAATCCAGCGCAGCACGCTTCATCGCCCGGTCATCCAGACGGAAGCCGGTGGGTTCGATCACGTGCAGTTCGACGCCGAAACAGGCGCTCAGCCTGATGCAGGCGCCCACGTTCTGCGGAATGGCCGGTTGAAAAAGGGCGAGACGCATTCTAAGGCCCTCATACGCGCGGCCCGGGGGCTTGTCGCGGCCTGTTTTGCGACCGTTTCGCAAGAAGCGTCAGCAACTTGCGGCTTTCCGCCGCAAACTCGGGCCGGGCGAGATTTCCGGGTTTCCGCTAATGCATTCATGCCGTGACCGCCATGCTCCTTCCCGGGCGTGGAATGCGGCGTACGAGGAGTGAGACGTGGCCGAATCGGTCGTTGAAGGCGAAGGCGGCGACGCCACCCGCCGGGACTTCATCCATATCGCCGCCGGCGCGGCTGCGGTCGGCGCGACCGCCATGGTCGTCTGGCCGTTGATCAATTCGATGAACCCCGCGGCCGATACCCTGGCCCTGGCGTCGATCGAATTCGACATGACCAAGGTCCAGGAAGGCCAGCAGGTCGTGATCAAGTGGCAGGGCAAGCCGGTGTTCGTGCGCTATCGCAGCCCGGCCGAACTGCAGCGCGTGATCGCCGACGATCACGCCAGCGACCTGAAGCAGCCGCAGACCGACGCGGAACGCACCAAGCCGGGCCACGAGAAGTATCTCGTCGTGCTGGGCAACTGCACCCACCTGGGCTGCGTCCCGACCTTCGGCACCGGTGACTTCGGCGGCTGGTTCTGCCCCTGCCACGGTTCGCACTACGACGCCTCGGGCCGCATCCGTAAGGGACCGGCTCCGGCCAACCTCGTGGTGCCGGAGTATGACTTCGTGTCCGACACCCGCATCAAGATCGGCTGAGGACGGATAAGAGAACGATGAGCGATCACGAATCCACCTACGTCCCCAAGACCGGCGTCGAGAAGTGGCTCGACACCCGTCTTCCGATCGTCCGCTTCGGCGCGGACTACATGTCGCTGCCGACGCCGAAGAACCTGAACTACTGGTACACGTTCGGCGCCATCCTGGCCCTCTGCCTGGTCACGCAGATCGCGACCGGCATCATCCTGGCCATGCACTATGTGCCGAACACCGAACTGGCCTTCGCTTCGGTCGAGCGCATCATGCGTGACGTCAACGGCGGCGACCTGATCCGCTACACCCACGCCAACGGCGCCTCGATGTTCTTCATCGCGGTCTACCTGCACATGCTGCGGGGCCTCTACTACGGCTCCTACAAGGCGCCGCGGGAGATGATCTGGATCGTCGGCTGCGTGATCTTCTTCCTGATGATCGCCACCGCCTTCCTCGGCTACGTCCTGCCGTGGGGCCAGATGTCCTACTGGGGCGCCGAGGTCATCACCAACCTGATTGGGGCCATCCCGGTCGTCGGCGAGCCGATCCTGATCTGGCTGCGCGGCGGCCCGGCGATCGACAACGCCACCCTGAACCGCTTCTTCTCGCTGCACTACCTGCTGCCGTTCGTCATCGCCGGCTGCGTGGTCCTGCACCTGTGGGCCCTGCACCACGCGGGCCAGAACAACCCGGTCGGCATCCTGATCCCGAAGGATCGCGCCAAGAAGGACATGGTCCCGTTCCACCCGTACTTCACGGTCAAGGACGGCTTCGCCATCATCCTGTTCCTGATCCTGTTCGCGGTGTTCGTCTTCTTCATGCCGAACGCCCTGGGCCACGCCGACAACTACATCCCGGCCAACCCGCTGCAGACCCCGGCGCACATCGTGCCCGAGTGGTACATGCTGCCCTTCTACGCGATCCTGCGCGCGGTCCCGGACAAGTTCGGCGGCGTGCTGGCCATGTTCGGCGCCATCGGCGTGCTGTTCATCCTGCCGTGGCTGGACACCTCGAAGGTGCGCTCGATGCGCTACCGCCCGACCATGAAGATCTTCTTCGTGATCTTCGTCGTCGTCGGCGTGATCCTGGGCTGGTGCGGCGGTCAGCTGCCGGACGCCGCGGTCGTGCCCGGCATGCCCAGCTTCACCCTGATCGACGGCAAGCTGAACAGTTACCTGTGGCTGACCCGCCTGGCGACGCTCTATTACTTCGCCTTCTTCTTCGTGATCCTCCCCTGGGTGGGTCTGAAGGAGAAGCCGCTCCCGATCCCGGCGACCATTTCGGAACCCGTCCTGTCGGGCAGTGACGAGCACAAGGGCTGATCGCGACCATGATGACCCTCAAGACTCCGATGCGCTCCATGAAGAAGACCCTGGTCCTGATCGCCGCGGCGGCCGGCCTGACCCTCGCCGCCGGCCCCGCGCTGGCGGAAGGCGGCGGCCACCACCTGCGTGACGGCGGCTTCTCGTTCGACGGTCCCTTCGGGACCTTCGATCAGGGCCAGCTGCAACGCGGCTACAAGGTCTACCGCGAGGTCTGCGCGTCCTGCCACAGCATGGACCTGATGCATTTCCGCACGCTCGCGGAACCGGGCGGTCCCTTCTACGACGCGCACCAGGCCAGCCCGGCCGAGAACCGCTTCGTCAAGGCGCTGGCCAAGGAAGTTCAGGTCGCGGACATCGACACGGAAACCGGCGAGCCGGTGATGCGTGACGGCACCGCCGCCGACCGCTTCCCGCACCCGTATCCGAACGCCACGGCCGCCGCGGCGGCCAACGGCGGCGCGGCCCCGCCCGACCTGTCGGTGATGGCCAAGGCCCGTCACGGCGGCGCGAACTACATCTACTCGCTGCTGACCGGCTACCACGCCGTGCCGGAGGGTCTCACGATCCGTCCGGGCCAGAACTACAACGCCTACATGGCCGGCGACCTGACGCCGTTCTGGACGGGCGACGCGAAGCACGTGCCGGCCGGCGGCTTCATCGCCATGCCCGCGCCGCTGCGCGCCGGCCAGGTGACCTATGACGACGGCACGGCCCAGACGGTCGACAACTACGCCAAGGACGTCGCCGCCTACATCGCATGGGCCTCGGATCCCAAGCAGGTGGCGCGCAAGCGGGCCGGCGTCGGCACGCTGATCTTCCTGCTGCTGTTCGCGGGCGTGACCTACCTGTCCTACCGCCGCATCTGGAAAGGCGTCGCCCACTAAGGCGCCCTCCACAGACTGACATGATCGACCCGCCGGAGCCCGCGCTCCGGCGGGTTTTTCATTTCCGTCTCCAGTGCGTTGCCAAGATTGGAAAAGAACTTTATAATACAAAGTGAAACCAAGGAGGTCTCCATGATCCGCCGTCTTCGCTCCGCGTCCGCCGCCGCCCTGGCCGTGTTCGCCCTCTCCACGGCGGTTCCCGCCGCCGCCCAGGTCGCGCCCAGCCCGACGGGCAGCCAGGCCCAGCGGACCGCCGTCGGCGCGCTCGACTTCCTGGACGGCGAGTGGCGCGGCGAGGCGGTGATCAACATGCCCGGCGGCCGCCTGGTCCTGACCCAGACCGAACGCGTCGGCTCCCTGCTGGGCGGTTCGGTCAAGGTGATCGAAGGGCGGGGTTACGCCGCCGACGGCGCGACCGGCTTCAACGCCCTCGCGATCCTCTCATGGGACGAGCGGGCCGGACGCTACGGCTTCCGCAGCTACGCCAACGGCTACAGCGGCGACTATCCGTTCGAGCGCACCGAGGACGGGTTCCGCTGGGAAACGCCCGCCGGGCCGAACGCGAAGATCCAGTACGTCGCCACCGTCCGCGAC
Source organism: Brevundimonas sp. (assembly GCF_023259385.1). GTDB lineage: Bacteria > Pseudomonadota > Alphaproteobacteria > Caulobacterales > Caulobacteraceae > Brevundimonas. The sequence goes on from NZ_JAHFPF010000032.1 coordinate 14,491, forward strand.
GGCGTCTGGCATGAGGTCGGGGACTATGTCGCCGACGGTCAGCCGCCCCGCCGCTTCATCGAGATGCGCCTGACCCGCGTCGGCGACTCGACCTGGCCCGCCGGCGGGGCCGTGTCGCCGCAGTAGGCGGCGCCTGATCGACAGCCACCGAACGGTGCCCTACGGTCCGCCCCCTGTTCAAAAGGCTGAGGGTGTCCCGAGCATGCGTTTGTCCGTCTCTGTCGCCGCGCTGGTCGCCGGCGCGCTCCTGTCCGTCGCGGGCGCCGCCGGCGCCCAGACCCCGATCTTCGACACCGGCCGGCTGTCCGAGCATGTCCGCGTGCTGTCCGACGACAGCTTCGAGGGCCGGGGCATCGCTACGCCCGCCGAGCAGAAGGTCATCGACTACCTGAGCGCCCAGTACGCCGCCGCCGGCTTCCAGCCGGGCGGGCCGAACGGCCAGTGGACCCAGGACGTGACGCTGAACCGCTTCACCGCCTCCAACATCCGCGCCGGCTTCAAGGTCGGCGACACCGCCATCCCGCTGACCCAGGGCCAGCAGATCGTCATCTCCACCCGTCTGCCCAGCCAGCACACCATGCTGATGGACAAGCCGCTGGTTTTCGTCGGCTACGGCATCGACGCGCCCGAGCGGCAGTGGAACGATTTCAAGGACGTGGACGTCCGCGGCAAGGTCATCGTCGTCCTGGTCAACGACGCCGACTTCGAACAGCCGGAGCTCAACACCTTCGGCGGCCGGGCCATGACCTACTACGGCCGCTGGACCTACAAATACGAAGAGGCGGCCCGCAAGGGCGCCGCCGGCGTCATCATCGTCCACGAAAGCGCGCCCGCCTCCTATGGCTGGGCCACCGTGACCAACAGCTGGTCGGGGCCGCAGTTCGACATCGTCCGCGCCAACGCCGCCGCCGAGCGCGTGCCCATGGAGGCCTGGCTGCAGCGCGACGTCGCGGTCGAGCTGTTCCGCGCCGCCGGCCAGGATTTCGAGGCCCTGAAGGTCGCCGCCCGCAGCCGCGATTTCCGCCCGGTCGAACTGACCGGCGCCACCTTCAGCGGCATGTTCGACGTCGCATCGACCCAGGTCACGACCCACAACGTCATCGCCCGCCTGCCGGGCACGACCCATCCGGACGAGACCGTCCTGTTCACCGCCCACTGGGACCACATCGGCGTCGGCGCGCCGGACGCCGAAGGCGATACGATCTTCAACGGCGCGGTCGACAACGCCACCGGCACCGCCGGCCTGCTGGAGCTGGCCCGCGCCTTCGGCGCCGGTCCGCGGCCCCAGCGCTCGATCGTCATGATCAGCTTCACCGCCGAGGAAAGCGGCCTGCTGGGCTCGGAATACTATGCGTCCAACCCGGTCTATCCGCTGGCGACGACGGTCGGCGGCTTCAACGTCGATTCGATGAACGTCTACGGCCGGGTGAACCGCTACGGCATCACCGGCTACGGCCAGTCGGACCTGGACGAGCGCATCGCCGCCGTGGTCGAGACCCAGGGGCGCACCATCCAGCCGGACGCCAACCCGGCCTCGGGCGGTTACTTCCGCTCCGACCACTTCCCGTTGGCCAAGCGCGGCGTGCCGATGACCTACGGCGGCTCGACCGGCGACTTCCGCGACGAGCCGATCGCCGAGCGCCAGGCGTCCCGGTCCGAGTACGGCCGCAGCCGTTATCACCAGGCCGCCGACGAATGGTCGCCCGACTGGGATCTGCGCGGCCAGGTCGAGGATCTGCAGGTCCTCTATTCGGTCGGCCGCGACCTGGCGAACAGCCGCGTCTGGCCGCAGTGGAAGGACGGCTCCGAGTTCGGACCGGCCCGCGCCGCGACGGCGGCCCAGCGGCGGTAGAGACCCCGCGTTTCCCTCCCCCTTGTGGGGAGGGATGTCGGCGCGTCAGCGACGACAGGGTGGGGTCCATATCCGAGCGCTCGGTTCCCCACCCGTCTCGCTTCGCGAGCCACCCTCCCCAGAAGGGGAGGGAGACGGCGCTGACATGACAAAAATGTAAGGAGCGGTCCTTCGGGGCCGCCCTAGAGTGCGCGCCATCAAATCGGGGGATGGAGCCTACTCAATGTTTCGCAAACTGACGGGCGGCATCGCCCTCGCCGCCATGCTTCTGGCGGCCGGCGCCGCCGGGGCCCAGAGCTTCTCGGCCGAGCGCATCAGCAACGACATCCGCACCATCAGCGCGGACGAATACCAGGGCCGGTATCCCGGCGCCGAGGGCGAGCGCATGGTGCTGGCCTGGCTGCAGGGGCAGTACGAGGCCATGGGCCTGCAGCCCGGCGGCCCGAACGGCCAGTGGCTGCAGCCGGTCGAACTGAAGCGCTACACCCCGGTCGCCGGCGGCACGGCCAGCTGGACCGGCCCGGACGGCCAGTCGCACCCGCTGACGGTCGGAACCGACATCGTCCTGCGCGCCGTCACCAACGACGGCCGCGCCTCGATCCGCAATGCGGGCCTGGTCTTCGCCGGCTACGGCATCACGGCGCCCGAGCGGAACTGGGACGACTACGGCGACCTGGACGTGCGCGGCAAGGTCGTGGTGGTCATCGCCGGCGAGCCGGACGGCGAGCGGTTCAACGGCGAGTACGCCACCAACTACCAGTCGGGCGCCTACAAGGCCGACGAGGCCTTCCGCCGCGGCGCGGTCGGTGTCGTCACCCTGGTCCCCATGGCCGCCTCGTCGCCCCAGTGGCAGGGCGCCATGCGCGGCGCGGGTCGCACTCGCACCCTGACGCCCGGCGCGGCGAACCTGGAGTTCTCGGGCGCCATCAACCACGACCTCGCCTTCGCCCTGGCCGCGGCGGCCGGGCTGGGCATGGACAGCTTCGCCAACACCGCCGGCGGGTCGTTCAAGGCCGTGCCGCTGAACGGCGTCACCCTGTCGCTGGACATCTCGGAGACCATCGACACCCTGGTCACCCACAACCTGCTGGCCCGCATTCCCGGGACCGAGCATCCGGAAGAGACCATCATCTATTCGGCCCACTGGGACCACGTCGGCGGCGCCGCCCAGCACCCCAATGTGACCGGCGACAACATCTGGAACGGCGCCTGGGACAACGCCTCGGGCACCATCGGCGTGCTGGAGATGGCGCGTCAGCTCAGCCAGGCCCCGCGCCCGAAGCGCTCCATCGTCTTCGCCCACATGGCGGCCGAGGAGATGGGTCTGCTGGGCGCCTACGGCTACGCCGCCGATCCGGTCTATCCGCTGGAGACGACGGTCGCGGACATCAACATCGACATGCTGCCGCTGTCCGGTTCGACGCGCGACATTCCGATCTTCGGCAAGGGCCAGAACGATCTGGAAGACCGGCTGGAGGCCCTGGCCGCACCGCTGGGCCGCTACGTCTCGGACGACCACATGCCCGAGGAAGGCTTCTACTACCGGTCGGACCACTTCCCCTTCGCCCGCATGGGCGTGCCGGCGATCATGCCGTGGCACGGCTGGGACTGGGTCGAGGGCGGCCGTGAAGCCGGCGAGGCCGCCTGGCGCGCCAAGTTCGCGGCCGACTATCACAAGCCCTCGGACGAATGGTCGGCGGACTGGAACCTGACGTCGGCGGTCGAGAACCTGACCCTGCTCTACCACCTGGGTCTGGACCTCGCGAACAGCAACGACTGGCCCGGCTGGAAGCCGACCTCCGAGTTCGCCCAGGTGCGCGCCCGTTCGGACGCCGCTCGCCAGTGACGGTCAGCATCCGCCCTCTGACCGGCGACGGCTCGCCGCCGGCGGAGGGCGAATACGCCCAGGCCTGTGAAGTCAGCGGGGCGACCCGCTGGCTCTATCTGTCCGGCCAGATCCCGGTCGCGCCGGACGGGTCGCTGGCGCCCGACTTCATTGGCCAGTGCGAGCAGGTCTGGGACAATCTGGAGACCCAGCTGCGCGCCGCCGGCATGACGCTGGACAATCTGGTGAAGGTCACGACCTTCCTGTCCGACCGCGCCTACGCCCTGGAGAACCGCGAGGTCCGCATCCGCCGTCTGGGCGGCCGCCAGACCGCGCTGACGGTCATCGTCACCGGAATCTTCGACGAGGCCTGGCTGGTCGAGATCGAGGCCGTGGCGGCGGCGTAAGGTCGCCTTGTGGGGCTTCGCCAATCGCCCCACAGTCCGCCCCATGAGCCGCTGGTCGCCGCAGCCCGCACCGCAGGAACCCGACGGCCTGATCCTGTTCGACGGGGTCTGCGTCTTCTGCTCGCGCTGGGTCCGGTTCGTGATCGACCATGATCCTGAGGGGCGGTTCCGCTTCCTGCCGATCCAGTCCGTGGCCGGGCGGGCGCTGGCGATGCGGTACGGCATCGACCCGGAGGCGCCGCAGACCAACGCCGTGGTCCTGGACGGACGCATCTTCTTCAAGTCGGACGCGGCGCTGAGTGTGCTCGGCGTGCTCAGGGACACGCGGCCGTTGGCGGTCTTGAAGGCGGCGCCCCGGGTGCTGCGCGATCCCGTCTACGACCTGATCGCCAAGAACCGCTACGCGATCTTCGGGCGGACGGAGACCTGCATGGCCCCGTCGGAGGCCGACCGGGCGCGCTTCCTCGCATGACCACAGTTCTCGTGATCGGAGCGGGCGGGGTGTTCGGTTCGCGGCTGGCCGATGGGCTGCTGCGGCACGGCTTCGGCGTGGTGGTCGCGGGGCGGGACCGGGCGCGCGCCGAAGGCGTGGCCGCGCGGCTGAGGGCGGCCTTCCCGGAAGGGCGGGTCGAGGTCGCCGTCATGGACACCGCGACCCTGACCCCGGAGACGCTGAAGGCCACGGGGGCGACCGTCGCCGCCGACATGGCCGGGCCGTTCCAGGGCGCGCAGCCGACGACGGCGCGGGCCGCCATCGCGGCGGGCCTGAATTACGTCGACCTCGCCGACGGCCGGGACTTCGTGAAGGCCTTCCCCACGCTGGACCAGGCGGCGAAGGCGGCGGGCGTCGTGGCCCTGACCGGCTGCAGCTCGACCCCGGCCCTGTCCAACGCCGTGCTGGACCGGCTGACCGAGGGCTGGCGCGAGGTGGTCTCGGTCGAGGCCGCCATCTCGCCGGGCGCGCGGGCGCCGAAGGGCCTGTCGGTGATGCAGGCCATCCTGTCGTGGCTGGGACGGCCGGTCATGGTCTTCGACGGCGGCGTCTGGACGATGCGGCGGGGGTGGAGCGGGCTCTACAAGCGCGACTTCGGCAAGGCCGGACAGCGGAGGGTGTCGCTGTGCGAGACGCCGGATCTGGACCTGTTCCCCGCCCGGTTCGAGCCACGCGAGCGGGCGCTGTTCCTGGCCGGGATGGAACCGTGGCCCCTGCATCTGGAAGGCTGGCTTCTCGGTTGGCTGGTCAGCCTGTTCCGCTTCGATCCCGTACCGCTGGCCAAGCCTCTGCTGGCGCTGGCCGGGCTGCATTCCGTCACGGGTTCGGACCGGGGCGCGAT
>NZ_JAHFPF010000266.1:0-489 GCF_023259385.1 Brevundimonas sp.
CCGCCGTTTCCAGTTCACCCGACATGATCCCCCCGGCCGATTCTACTCGACTGACGGAGTTCTAGGGACCGCAAGCCTAGCCGGAAAGGCCCAGAAGCATGACGCCTGTCAGGAAGGGGGCGAAGGCCAGCGTGGTCAGGACGCTCAGGGTCAACGCCCGCAGCACCGACTGGACCCATCCGCTGCCGTAGGCGCCCTTCAGGTGCACGGTGGCGTGGACGAAGGCGGCGATCATGATGAGGAAGGTCGCCAGGCCGGTCAGGACGGTCGGCAGCAGGCTGGCCAGGGCGCTCAGCAGGGCCAGGAAGCCGAGGCCGTACAGGGCGACCACCGCATGGTGATACAGGCTGAACCGCCGTCGCCAGGCGAACATCAGCCACAGGATGGCGACCGAGATCGGCACGGTCACGAACGACAGCTTGTAGCTGAGACTCTCGATCTTGTAGCCGTAGTACTCGGGGTTCTTGCGCAGCTTGGCCAGCAGGTCGA
>NZ_JAHFPF010000266.1:499-4666 GCF_023259385.1 Brevundimonas sp.
GCCGGACCGTTCAGCCCCAGCTCGCGCCTGAGGGCGTCGGGATCGCTGGGGTCGACGGCCGTGCGGGTGCCGTCGGGGTTGTCGACCCAGAAGCCGGTCTCGCGCCCATCCTCGGTGCTGTTGGCCTCGGTGCTGCCGGCCTTCGTGCTGTTCGCCGCCGTCGTGTGGGCCGGCCCGGGCTCGGCCTCGGCCAGGCCCCCGAGGTTCATCATGTGTCGCCCGGTGAAGTTCGGGAACAGGAACAGCAGGAAGACCGCGAACAGGAACAGGTGCAGAGGCGCGACATAGCGCGCCCGCCGCCCGGCCATCCATTCACGGCTCAGCTTGCCCGGATTGAAGGCGAGCAGGGGCAGGGTGCGCCACAGGCGGCCGTCGAAATGGGCGATGCCCTCGGCGAACTCCTCGACGAGGTGTTTGAGCTTGTCGTGAAGGTGCGCCTTCTGTCCGCAGGCATGACAGAAGGCGCCGACCATCTCGGTTTCGCAATTGGCGCAGATCGGACCCTTGGGCTTCGTCTTGCGCACCCGTTTCGGCTTTTCCGCCGCGACCGCCCCCGCCGTCATGACCGTTATTCAGCCCATTTGGGTTTGCGCTTGTCGAGGAAGGCGCGGACGCCTTCCTGGCCCTCGTCCGAGACGCGGGCGCGGGCGATGCGCTTGGCGGTCTCGTCCATCAGGCCGCCGTCGATCTTGTGGCCCGAGACGTAGTGAACCAGCCGCTTGGCGTCGCCCATGGCGCCGGGCGCATTGGCGGAGAGGCTGTCGGTCAGCATGGAGACGAACTCGTCCACCGAGCCCTCGGGCAGGACCAGGTCGATCAGACCCGCGTGGGCGGCGTAGTCGGCGTCGAAGATGTTGGCGGTCAGGAACAGCTGGCGCGCGCGTCGGGCGCCGATGGCCTCGACCACATAGGGGGCGATGGTCGCCGGGATCAGGCCCAGCTTGACCTCGGAGAAGGCAAAGCGGGCGCCCTCGACGGCCACGGCCATGTCACAGGCGGCGACGATGCCGGCCCCGCCGCCCATGGCCGAGCCCTCGACGATGGCGCAGGTCAGGGCCGGCACCTCGTGCAGGGCCTTGAGCATCTTCGCCAGGCCCATGGCGTCGTCGCGGTTGTCGCTTTCGCTCCAGCCGGCGGCGTCGCGCATCCAGCCCATGTCTGCGCCCGCGCTGAAGGTGCCGCCCGCACCGCGCACGAAGACCACGCGCACATGATCGGCGCCGTGCAGGGTCTCGAACGCCTCGAACAGCGCGGCGATGGTCGCGGCGTCGAAGGCGTTGCGCTTCTCGGGGCGGTTGATGGTGACGAAGACCACGCCGTCGGCGGTCGAGTCGATCTGCACCAGGTCGTCATTGGCGTCCGGCGCCGGATCGGCCAGCAGCGGATGGACGATGGCGTTGATCTCGGCGGCCTCGGCGTCGGTGATGTCGAGGGCGTCTTCGGGTTCGGTGGGGGTGGGCTTGTCGGTCATGGGGACTCCTTCGAAGACGTAACGCGCTCAACGCGGTCCTTATCAGACCGGGCAGCGGTGGACGACCCAATCAGGCGCGTCGCCGTAGGTGAAGGTGAGGGTCTGGCGGTCGTCGGAGAGGATCAGGGTGCGGTACTCCTCCTCCATCCCCTCATAATCCTCGTACCGGACGTGGATGTTGACGCCGCCCAGCTCGACCGGGCGGACGGCGAGGACCGTGTCGGCCGCCTCGAAACAGGTGATGAAACCCGTTTCGATGCGGAGGTTCAGGCCGCTTTCACGGTCGCCGCATTTCGACAGGTCGCTGCTCCAGTCGCCGTGGAAGCGCTCGGGGATGGCGGGTTGCGGCTCCTGGGCCTGGGCGGCGGCTGACAGTGTCAGCGCGATCAGGGCGGTCAGATGGATCATTGAGGCTCCTTCGGTGACCTAACGCGCCAATCCGGTTCCTTCTCGCTTGGGGAGAAGGAAGCCGTATCACATCCGGAACACGCCGAAGGTCGTCTCCGGGATCGGGGCGTTCAGCGAGGCGGAGATGGCCAGGCCGAGGACGTCGCGGGTCTGGGCCGGGTCGATGACGCCGTCGTCCCACAGGCGGGCGGTGGCGTAGTAGGGATTGCCCTCGTCCTCGTATTTCTGGCGCACCGGCGCCTTGAAGGCTTCCGCCTCCTCCGGGGTCCAGGTCTCGGCGTCGCGGTGGACGGTGGCCAGCACGCTGGCGGCCTGTTCGCCGCCCATGACGCTGATGCGGCTGTTGGGCCAGGTGAAGAGGAAGCGCGGGCTGTAGGCGCGACCGCACATGCCGTAGTTGCCGGCGCCGAAGCTGCCGCCGATCAGGACGGTGAATTTGGGCACCTCGGCCGAGGCGACAGCGGTGACCAGCTTGGCGCCGTGCTTGGCGATGCCCTCGGCCTCGTATTTGCCGCCGACCATGAAGCCCGAGATGTTCTGCAGGAACAGCAGCGGGATCTTCCGCTTGCAGGCCAGCTCGATGAAGTGGGCGCCCTTCTGGGCGCTTTCGCTGAACAGCACGCCGTTGTTGGCCAGGATGGCGACCGGATAGCCCCAGATGCGGGCGAAGCCGCAGACCAGGCTGGTCCCGTACAGGGCCTTGAACTCGTCCAGCTCGGAACCGTCGACGATGCGGGCGATGACCTCGCGCACGTCATAGGGGGCGCGCACGTCGTCGGGGATGATGCCGTACAGCTGTTCCGGATCCAGCGCGGGCGCGCGCGGTTCGCGCACGTCCAGCGCCACGGACTTCACCGTGTTCAGATTGGCGACGATCGAGCGGACGATCTCCAGCGCGTGCTCGTCGTTCTCGGCCACATGGTCGACCACGCCCGACTTGCGGCCGTGGGTCTCGGCGCCGCCCAGCTCCTCGGCCGAGATGACCTCGCCCGTCGCGGCCTTCACCAGCGGCGGGCCGGCCAGGAAGATGGTGCCCTGGTTGCGGACGATGACCGTCTCGTCCGACATGGCCGGCACATAGGCGCCGCCGGCGGTGCAGGAGCCCATGACGCAGGCGATCTGCGGGATCGACTTGGCGCTCATGCGGGCCTGGTTGAAGAAGATGCGGCCGAAGTGGTCGCGGTCGGGGAAGACCTCGGCCTGGTGCGGCAGGTTGGCCCCGCCGGAATCGACCAGATAGACGCAGGGCAGGTTGTTCTGCTCGGCGATCTCCTGGGCCCGCAGGTGCTTCTTCACCGTCATGGGGAAGTAGGCGCCGCCCTTCACGGTCGGATCGTTGGCGACGATCATGACCTCGCGGCCCGAGACCCGGCCGACGCCGCAGATCATACCCGCGCCCGGCGCCTCGTCGTTATACATGCCGCCGGCGGCCAGCTGGCCGACCTCGAGGAAGGGCGAGCCCGGGTCCAGCAGGCGCTCGACCCGGTCGCGGGGCAGCAGCTTGCCGCGCGAGACGTGGCGGTCGCGGCTGGCGTCCGAGCCGCCGCGGCCGGCCTTGGCCACCTTCTCATAGAGCTCGTCGCGCAGGGCGCGGTTGTGGGCGTCCAGCGCCTTGAAGGCGGCGCTGTGGGGATCGATGGCGGACGTCAGCTTGGGCATGTGCGGAGGTTTAGGCGGCTTCGCGGGCAGGGGGAAGCGGGGGCGTTCTCCCTCCCCCCGAAGTGGGGAGGGATGTCGGCGCGTCAGCGACGACAGGGTGGGGAATTGTTCGGCCGCTCCCCACCCGTCCTCGCTTCGCTCGGCCACCCTCCCCATGAGGGGAGGGAGAAGCCCTCCTTATGCCACCCCTCCCTCAACCCGGGTTGACCTTCACCGTCCCCCGTGGCCTGTCGCGCGTCCCATGACCGTGCTCAGCCCCCAGACCCGCGCCACCCTGAAAGACCTTCTGAATCTCGCCTGGCCGGTGGTGCTGGCGCGTATCGGCATCATGACCATGGGGCTGACCGACGCGATCGTGGTCGGCAACTACGCCTCGCGCGAGCTGGCCTTCCACTCCCTCGCCTGGGCGCCGCATTCGATCATCGTCGTGACAGCGGTCGGCCTGCTGTTCGGCGTTCAGGTCATGACGGCCCGGATGCTGGGCGAAGGACGTCGCGCCGAGGTGGGCGCGGTCCTCCGGCGCGGGCTCGTCTATGCGCTGCAGCTCGGCGTCGCCGCCTGCATCGCCCTCGTCTTCCTCGGTCCTCTGCTCCTGCGCCAGCTCAACCTCGAGGCCGGTCTGGCCGAGG
>NZ_JAHFPF010000267.1 GCF_023259385.1 Brevundimonas sp.
CCGCGCTCGCATCCAGCACGCCGTCGAGCGTAGGCCCCTGCGTCCCGCGCTGCCCGCCGACCGTCCCGCCGCCGCGCCCCGCGCGCCGGGCGGCCTGGTGCAACTGGGCGCCTTCTCCAGCGAACAGGCCGCCCGCGCCGCCTGGTCCCGGCTCAAGAGCGGCGCCGCCGGCTGGGCGCTGGAAGGGCTTTCGCCGACCTTCGAGGCCGTCTCGGTCAACGGCCGCGACCTCGTGCGCCTGAAGGTTCGCGCGCCCGCCGCTGGCGCTGCCGCCCTGTGCGCCGCCGCCGGGGTGGACGATCCCTGGTGCCGCCGGGCCGTATGAGACCCGAGCGCCGCACCGGCCTGACCTTCCTCTTCTGGGCCGCCTGCGCCGGCCTGACGGCGATCTATGCCGGCTGGGTGCTGGTCATGGCGCTCGGGACCGGCCAGATCGAGGGCAAACACGGACATGTCTACGATCAGGGGGCCGACCCCGGCGGCTTCGGCGCGGTGTTCGGCATCCACCTCCTCATCTTCGTCTTCAGCGCCGCCGCGGCCGTCTATGTGATGTGGGTCCGTCCGATGGCGATCCGGGGTGAAGCCACCCTGTCGCGCCGCCTTGCGGTTCGCGGCGACCTGGACAGCGCCGTCCGCGCGCCGCTCGACCCGACCGGCCAGTCCACAGACAGCTGACACGCGTTCGTTGACGGGCGCGCCCGCGCCGACGATTCTGGCGCTCGAACAGGCCGCATGTGAGTCGGCGGCGCTGAGGATTGAACCCCCATGGCTGACCCCACGGTCATCGTCGTCGGCAACGAAAAGGGCGGGGCGGGCAAGTCCACGCTCGCCATCCACATCGTCACCGGCCTGCTCCACGCCGGCAAGCGCGTGGCCATCATCGACCTGGATCTGCGCCAGCGTTCCATGGCCCGCTTCTTCGCCAACCGCGCGGCCTGGATGGCCGGCAACGGCCAGACCCTGCCCATGCCGATCGAGCCCGACCTGGGCGACGGCAAGGCCCTCGCGAAAGCCGACGAGGCCGAACAGCTGACCCGGTTCGAGGCCGCCTTCGCCGAGGCCCGGAACAGGGCCGAGGTCATCCTGATCGACACGCCCGGGGGCGACACCGTCCTGTCGCGCACGGCCCACGGCCTGGCGGACCAGATCGTCACCCCGATGAACGACAGCTTCGTCGACTTCGACCTGCTGGGTCAGGTCGATCCGGTCACCCTCGAACTGCTCAAGCCCTCGATCTATTCCGAGAGCGTCTGGGAGGCCCGCAAGCATCGGGCGATCACCCAGGGCCGTCATGCCCAGATCGATTGGATCGTCGTCACCAACCGTCTCGCCGTGGCCGAGGCCCGCAACCGCCGCCGCCTGGAAGAGCGGATGCAGAAGCTGGCCAAGCGCGTCGGCTTCCGCATGGGCCCGGGCCTGCGCGATCGGGTCATCTACCGCGAGCTCTTCCCGTTCGGTCTCACGGTCGCCGACCTGTCCAACGACGTGCGCCCGGTCGCCGTATCGCTGGCACACGTCGCCGCGCGGCAGGAGCTGCGCAACCTGATGCAGTCGCTGGGCCTCGAGGGCGGCACGCTCGACAACCCGCTCGACGCCGCGGCTTGAGCCCGCTCTGGCTGGTCCTGGCGGCGATCGCGGTCTGGGCTCTGGTTCGTCTTGGTCGTCAGGGCGAGCGGGCGGGGCGGGGACACTGGCGCATCACCGCCACCCTGTTCAGCGCCGTGATGATCGGCGGCGGCGTGCTGGCGGTCAGCCGGGGCTCATGGCTGTTCGGCGCCGGACTGATCGGCGCCGGCCTGTGGCTGACCATCGCCTCGCGCCAACGGGCCGTCGCGCCGCGCGCCGAGGGCATGACGGACAGTGAGGCTCGTTCACTCCTCGGCGTCTCCGCCGACGCCACGAAAGCCGAGATCAACGCCGCCTGGAAGCGGCTGATGGCCCGCGCCCACCCCGATCAGGGCGGGACGCAGGGCCTGGCCACGCGCCTGAACGCGGCGCGGGATTATCTGCTGAAGCGATAGGCGCGGCGGAGGATTACTCCTCCGCCGCCGCGGCCTTCTTCTTGGCCGGAGCCTTCTTGGCGGCGGGCTTCTTCGCCGCCGCCTTCTTCGGCGCGGCCTTCTTGGCGGGCGCCTTCTTCGTCTTCGCCGCCGGAGCCTTGGCCGCGCGTTCGGCCAGCAGCGGGATCGCCGCCTCCAGCGTCATGTCCTCGGGCGCGGTGCCCTTCGGGATCGTGGCGTTGACCTTGCCCCACTTCACATAGGGGCCGAAGCGGCCGGCCATGACCTGCACGGGAGCCTTGTCCTCGGGGTGTTCGCCCAGCTCCTTCAGCGGCGCGACCGCCGAGCCGCGGCCCGGACGTCCGGCGCGCTTCTCGGCCAGCAAGGCCACGGCGCGGTTCAGGCCGACCTCGAAAACTTCTTCGATGTCAGAGACATTCGCGTAAGTCCCCGCGTGAAGCACGAAGGGCCCGTAGCGGCCCAGGCCGGCGGTGATCATCTTGCCGTCTTCCGGGTGGACCCCCACCTCGCGCGGCAGGGCCAGCAGGCGCAGGGCCTGTTCCAGCGACAGCGACGCCGGCGACCAGCCCTTGGGCAGGGACGAGCGTTTCGGCTTGTCCGCGTCCAGCGGCATGGTCTCCACATAGGGGCCGAAGCGGCCGACCTTCAGCTCGACCGGCTGGCCCGTCGCCGGGTCATTGCCCAGGGTGCGGTCGCCGCCGTCCGCCCCGCCGCCCTCGGCGTCGGGCGCCGCGACCGGGCGGGTGTATTTGCAGTCCGGATAGCGCGAGCAGCCGATGAAGGCGCCGAAGCGGCTGGTCTTCAGGCTCAGCTGACCCTGATGGCACAGCGGGCATTCGCGCGGATCCGATCCGTCTTCCTTCTGCGGGAAGATGTGCGGCCCCAGCGACTCGTTCAGCGCGTCCAGGATGGCCGTGGTGCGCAGCTCGCCCGCGGCGCTCGTGGCCGCATGGAAGTCGGTCCAGAAGTCGCGCAGCAGCACCTTCCAGTTCAGCTCGCCCGCCGACACTTCGTCGAGACGGGTCTCCAGCGCCGCGGTGAAGTCGTACTCCACCCATTTGCGGAAGAACTGCTCCAGGAAGGCCGTGACCAGCCGTCCCTTGTCCTCGGGATAGAAGCGGTTCTTGTCCATGCGGACGTATTCGCGGTCGCGCAGGGTCGACAGGGTCGAGGCGTAGGTCGAGGGACGGCCGATGCCCAGCTCTTCCAGCTTCTTCACCAGCGTCGCTTCCGAGAAGCGCGGGGGCGGCTCGGTGAAGTGCTGCTCGGTGCGGATCGCCTCGACCTTGGCGGCCGAACCTTCCTTCAGCGCGGGCAGGCGGGTGGTGTCGTCCTCGTCGTCCTCGGCGCCCTTCTGCTTCTCGTCGCGGCCTTCTTCATAGACGGCCATGAAGCCGTCGAAGGCGACCACCTGGCCGGTGGCGCGCAGGCCCGTTTGGCCGGTCGGCTCCTCGATCTCGACCGTGGTGCGGTCCAGGCGCGCGGACTCCATCTGGCTGGCGATGGTCCGCTTCCAGATCAGTTCGTAGAGGCGCTGCAGGTCGCTTTCCAGACGCAGGGTCTCGGGCGCGCGGGCCATGTTCGTCGGACGAATGGCTTCGTGCGCTTCCTGAGCGTTCTTGGCTTTCGTCTTGTAATATCGAGGTTGTTCCGGAACGTAGGCCGGACCGAACCGCTGGCCGATGACTTCCCGCGCCTGGGCGATCCCCTCCGGGCTGACATACAGGCCGTCGGTCCGCATATAGGTGATCAGACCGCCCTGGTCGTCCACGCCCTCATACAGCTTCTGCGCCGCCTGCATGGTCCGCTGGGCGGTGAAGCCCAGCTTGCGCGACGCTTCCTGCTGCAGGGTCGACGTCATGAACGGCGGGCTGGGCGCGCGCTTGACCGGCTTCTTCTCGACCGAGTTGATCGTGAAGGTCCCGGCGTTGATGGCGTCGCGCGCGGCGCTCGCCATGGCTTCCGAGATGATGTCCAGGCGCTGCACCCGCTTGCCGGCGTGCTTGACCAGGCGGGCGACGAAGGGCGGGCTGTCGGCGGCTAGGTCGGCTTCGACGGACCAGTATTCCTGGGCCCGGAACTTCTCGATCTCCATCTCGCGATCGACGACGATGCGCAGGGCGACCGACTGCACCCGGCCGGCCGAACGGGCGCCCGGCAGCTTGCGCCACAGCACCGGCGACAGGGTGAAGCCCACCAGATAGTCCAGCGCGCGGCGGGCCAGATAGGCCTCGACCAGCTCCATGTCCACGTCGCGCGGGGCCGCCATGGCCTCCAGCACGGCGGACTTGGTGATGGCGTTGAAGGTGACCCGCTGAACGACCGTGTCCTTCAGCACCTTCTTCTTCTGCAGGATCTCCAGCACGTGCCAGCTGATCGCCTCACCCTCGCGATCGGGGTCGGTGGCCAGGATGACGCGGTCGGACTTCTTGGCGACCTCGGCGATCTCGCTCAGGCGCTTGGAGGCCTTGGCGTCGATCTCCCAGCTCATGGCGAAATCGTCGTCGGGCAGGACCGAGCCGTCCTTGGACGGCAGGTCTCGGACGTGGCCGTAGGAGGCCAGGACGGTGTAGTCCGGACCGAGGTACTTGTTGATGGTCTTGGCCTTCGCGGGGCTTTCG
>NZ_JAHFPF010000268.1 GCF_023259385.1 Brevundimonas sp.
GCGTCGATCTCGCCCTTGCGCAGCTTGTCGGAGGACACGCCCGAGGCGTCGGCCAGGATCCGCATGGCCAGCTGTTCGGCGCTCATTTCCAGCGAGTAGAAGGCCACCACCCCGCCGTTGACCGTCTTGCGGCCCTCGGGCGTCGGCTCCCACCGATACGAGCGCGCCACGTTGAAGGCGATGTTGGTGGCCAGCGCCGTCTTGCCCATCGACGGACGGCCCGCGAGGATCAGCAGATCGGACGGGTGCAGCCCGCCCAGCTTGGAGTCCAGGTCGTCCAGGTGGGTGGCCAGACCGGCCAGCTTGCCGTCGCGCTGATAGGCCTCGGCGGCCATCTGCACGGCGCCGGACAGGGCGTGCGAGAAGCTGACGAAGCCGGAGGACGGCTTGCCCGTCTCGGCCAGCGAATAGAGGGTCTGTTCGGCCTGTTCGATCTGTTCGTCGGCGGGCGTCTCGGGGTTCGGCGCCTCCTTGATGATCTCGCCGCCGATGCGGATCAGGTCGCGGCGCAGGGCCAGGTCATAGACAACCCGGGCGTAGTCGGGGGCGTTGGCGCCGGGCGGGGCGCGGTCGACCAGATCGGCCAGGTAGCGCAGGCCGCCGAACTCCTGGAAGGCCGGGTCCTGCTTGAACCGCTCCATCAGGATGGTGGGCTCGGCCAGCATGCCCTGACGGATGTGGTCCTCGATCGCCTCGTAGAGCCGCTGGTGGAAGGGCTCGTAGAAATGGCTGCCGCGCAGCCGGTCGCTCAGCCGCTCGAACACCCCGTTGTCGAACATCAGGGAGCCGAGCAGCGCCTGCTCCGCCTCAAGGTTGTGCGGCAGGGCGGTGATGGAGCCGTGATCCATGGACGGAAAGGCGGCGGGAGCGAAGGCGTTCATCGTCATGCTCATGCCCTTACCAGGGCGATGCGTCATGCTTGGACGTACCCGTGGTCGGGGACAGATGACGAGGCGCTGTGGGCAGTCCGGAATTCCGTAACCGGATCAGTTAACGGCTTGGAGCCTGATCGGTTGAGGTGGAATCGCTTCGCGATTTCACCGACGCCGTGAATCCGGCTCCAGAATTATGCTGGAGCGAAATCTGAGCCGAGTTGGACTGCGTCCAACTCAACCGATTTCGCTCTAGCCCGGGCAGGGATAACGCGACCCCATCCACGACCGGATGCCGTCCGTGACGCTCATGCGCTGGCGGCGGGCCTGGGGGATCGCGTTCAGGTGGGCCAGCAGTTGGCGGACGTTCAGGTTGATCTGCTCGGGCGGGCAGGCGGGCGGCGTCCGGCCGGCGGCGCGGGCCGTCTCGATCTCGGTCCCGACGGTGCGGAACGCCCGTTCGGCCTCGCCCTTCAGGCGGTGGGCGTCGGGCCGCAGCATGGCCGTGGGATTGAGCGGGATGCGGTTGGCGCGCGTGACGAAGTCGTCCAGCGTCATGCCGGACTGGGCCGACGCCGACCCGACGAAGAGACAGGCGGCCAGAACCGCCGTCAGAATCGCACGCATGACCCGCTCCCTCAGAACGGCTCAGCTTGTCGGCGGATTTTATGGCGAAACAACGGTCGATGGCGCGGACGGCGAACCGTCCGCGCCGCCGCCGTCACCAGTTCAGGGCGACGCGGGCGTAGACGAAGCGCCCGTTGAAGCCGAACGGAGAGAAGTTGGAGAAGGGGAAGGCCCCCGAGGTGTTGTTCGCCGGCAGGATCTGTTCGGCGTACTCATCGAAGGCGTTGTCGGCGCCGACGGCTAGGGTGACCCGGTCGGTCAGGCTGTAACGGGCCTCCAGATCGACGACGAGGGATTCGCCCAGCTGCAGGTCGGTCGCCGCCGTCGCGCCGGGGGCCAGAACGTCGCCGAAGCCGGTGACGCGGATCGTCCCGCCGAACTTGTCCTTGCTCCAGTCGGTCTGGGCCACGACCTTCCACGGCGGCGTGCCTTCCTCGAACCGCAGGGTGGCCTGGCGCGCGAACAGGGAGACGGGCGTGGGCAGGATGCCCGAGGCCGTGGTCGGGGTCTTGGTCACCTTGAAGTCGTTGACGTTGGCCGCCAGCGTGAAGTCCAGCCGGCCGAAGCCCTCGTCGATCCGGTAGCGCGCGACCACGTCCAGGCCGGTCGTCTCGGTGTTTACCCCGTTGATGAAGAAGCGGGCGGCGGAGGCGCCGTAGGGCTGCAGCAGGTCGAAGATGGCCCGGGCGTTGGTGCCGACCGCCGCCGTGGCGCTGCCGGTCAGGGTCTCCGACAGGACGATGCGGTCATCGACGTCGATGCGGTAGGCGTCGGCCGTCAGTTCGAACGCGCCCTTCCGGTAGACGACGCCCAGCGAATAGTTGGTCGAGGTCTCGGCCTCCAGCGGCGTGCCGCCCAGCGCCAGTCCCACCGGGCTCACCGACGGGAAGGTGCCGGTCTCGTACGGGACGTTGGAGATGTAGAGGATGGCCGTCTGGGTGAAGTACTGCTGCTGCAGGCTGGGCGCCCGGAAGCCGGTCGAGACCGCGCCGCGGACGGCGAAGCTGGGCGTGAAGTCGTAGCGCGCCGCCAGCTTGCCCGAGACGTTGTCGCCGAAGTCGGAATAGTCCTCGTACCGGGCGGCGGCCGAGACGGTGAAGTTCTCGAACACCTCGCCTTCCAGGTCGACATAGACGCCGACATTGTGCCGGTCCTCGTCCACCTCATTGGCGGGGGTGAAGCCGGTGAAGCCGCGCGAGCCCCAGCTCAGGTCCGTGCCGCCGATGTTGAGGAAGGTCCCGCGCTGGTAGGAGCCCGGCTCGCCCGCGCCGATCTGATAGCTTTCCTGGCGCGCCTCCAGGCCGAAGGCGACGTTCAGCGGGCCGTACAGCCCCACCTCGTACTGACGCGCGGCGTCGATGCCGAGCACCAGCTGGTCATAGGTCAGGGAGCCGGCGTCGAAGCTCGTGGGCGAGGTGGGCCCCAGCGACGGGTTCAGGGTGTTCTCGACCCCGAACTCGATCTCGTTGCGGCCATAGCCCACGTTGATGTCCACGTCGAAGCCGCCGGCCTGGCCGCGCACGCCGGCGGCGGCGGTCCAGTCGGTGCTGTCGGTCAGGATGTAGGGCAGGTAGCCGTCCGGATAGATCCGGCCCGGCCCCGGATAGGCGGGGTTCTGGGCGTTGTCGTCGGGCGTGCGGTAGAAGGCGGCGGCCGAGGCGTCGCGCGTCTGGTAGCCCGCCCAGCCGTAGGCCTCCCAGCCCGCCGCCAGCGGCTTGCCGGCGTTCAGATAGATGGCCAGGTCCTCGGACTCCGGATCGCCCTGGCCGCCGCGAACGCGGGCCGGGGCGTAGCGCGGGTCGATGTCGCTGCGGTTGGTGCGTTCGCGGTCGCGATACTCGATCGAGGCGGTGATGAAGCCGTCCGAGCCCAGCCCGAACCCCTGCCAGCCCGAGACGGTCAGGCTCTCGCCGTCCGAGATGTCGTCGTTCCGGCCGTAGTAGCCGCTGTAGTCGGTCAGATAGCTTCCGTAGGTGACGGTCGCGCCGCCGCCGCTGGAGGCTTCCCGCAGACGCAGGTTCAGGACCCCGGCGATGGCGTCGGATCCATACTGGGCCGCGGCGCCGTCGCGCAGCACCTCGATCCGCTCGATGGCGGAACTGGGGATGGCGTTCAGGTCGACGGCGGCCGAACCCCGGCCCACCGAGCCGTTGGTGTTGACCAGGGCGGTCGCGTGCCGGCGGACGCCGTTGACCAGCACCAGAGTCTGGTCCGGCCCCTGGCCCCGCAGGGTGGCGGGCCGGATGGAGTCGGTGCCGTCCGTGGCGGACGGGCGGGGGAAGTTCAGCGCCGGGACGCTGGCCGACAGCTGCGTCGCCAGTTCGGTCGAGCCGCGCTGCTGCAGGGTCTCGGCGGTGACGACGTCCACCGGCGCGACGGTGTCCAGGCGCGAGCGGCCGACCACCCGGGTGCCGGTGACGACGACGTCGTCGATCTGGGTGGCTTCGGTCTGCGGCGGCGAACTTTGGGAAGCAGTCTGGGCTTGGGCGGCGCCCGCCAGCAGGGCGGTGGCCGAGGCGGCGGCGAACAGGGTCAGGCGGAAACGGGGGGAGGGGGTCATGGGAGGCTCTCTTCTCGATGAGGCGCAGGTCTCCGGTCAGCGTCGCGCGCAGCGATCGCCGGGGGTCCGGGCTTGCGTTCTGGGTGTTCAGGTCCGGTGTGAAACCGGGTGGTCAGCCGATTACAGCGAACGGCGACATCGCATCGGACCCGCGCAGCGCATGAGGTCGCGCGGCGCAACGAGGCCGGGGGCGTGGACGGTCGGGAGGTGAGCCTGGAAGGCGCGCATGATCGTCTCCTGCTCTGTCGGGAACGCCTGCGGTGACAGATGGAGGGAGTCCGGCTGTGGCCGGGCTCTCATCTGCCGTGACCCGGGGAGGGGTCCCGAAGGAGTTGGCACCTTACGGAGGTCCGCAGGTTGCCCCGACGTCAAAGGGCCTATCCCTCAGCCGGTCTCGATGAGCAGATGCGATATTGCGATGCGTCATAAATGCGTCAAGCGGCGGGGCCGAAAAAAGTTCGGCGGCGCAGGATCGCTCCTGCGCCGCCGTGTCTTTTCAGTATCAGGACTGAACTCAGGCTTCGGAGCCGAGACCGTCCTGTTGGCCGGCGCCGCCGGCGACCATGT
>NZ_JAHFPF010000269.1 GCF_023259385.1 Brevundimonas sp.
CGCTCGGACCGGACGGCCAAGTACAACCAGCTGCTGCGCATTGAGGAACTGCTCGGCGACCAGGGCATGTACTACGGCGACGGCATGCTGCTGAAATAGGCGGAGCGCCGGAGCTCATTCTTCCGGGCCGAGAATTCAGAAGACTGCAGCTTCAACATGAACCGGCGCCCCGGGTGTGGCGTCGGTGGACGCGGCTGTCAAAGACCGGAGCGCGGTCCGGCGCGCTGGTGCGCCAAAAATGGATGAGTCAGCGGGGCTGGCGCCGGCGCCAGATTCTACGGCCAAGCTACGGTTCGTTAGGGCTTTTCGGTCATCACTCGTCAATCACGAGTCCACGCTCAGAAGGAGCGTCCGAGTGCCCGATCGTATGAAGCCTTACGTCCCCTCCTGCGTCCTCCTGCTGCTGATCGCCTATCTGGGCGTCCAGGCCCTGACGGGCGAACGGGGATTGCTGAGCGGCGGAGAGCGTGACGCGCTTCTGCAAAGGCGTGAGAGCCAACTGGCGGATATTCTTGAACAAAAACAGGATCTGGAAGTGCGCGTGCGCTACCTCCGGACCGACAGCCTGTCGCGTGATCTGCTTGAAGAGCGGGCCCGCGCCGTGCTGGGCTTCGCCGACCCTCGCGACTATGTGATCCGGGTCGCGCACCCCGTCGAACAGGGCGCCGCGCCGCGCCGTTCGTGAACTTTAGTTACAGCTTGGCCGGGGCGCTTTGCGTTTCGGGAACGAAGGCTGCTAAAGCCCCTTTCCGTAACGACAAGAGACCCTGCAGAGTGGGGTCCAACCGGGAGATGACGGATGGCGAAAGCCCCCGCCGCCAAGACTGATTCAAAGAAGATTCCCAATACGCCGACGGCCTCCAAGGAGGACCTGCTGCGATTCTACCGCGAGATGGTGCTGATCCGCCGTTTCGAGGAGCGCGCGGGCCAGCTGTACGGCATGGGCCTGATCGGCGGCTTCTGCCACCTGTACATCGGCCAGGAGGCCGTGGCGGTGGGCGTTCAGGAGAGCGTCAAGCAGGGCCACGACAAGATCATCACGGGCTATCGTGACCACGGTCACATGCTGGCCGCGGGCATGGACCCGAAAGAGGTGATGGCCGAGCTGACGGGTCGTATCGGCGGCTCGTCCAAGGGCAAGGGCGGCTCGATGCACATGTTCGACGTGCCGACCGGCTTCTACGGCGGTCACGGCATCGTCGGCGCACAGGTGGCGCTGGGCACCGGCCTGGCCTTCGCCGGCAAGTACCGCGGCGATGACTCGGTGGCCTTCGTCTACTTCGGCGACGGCGCCTCGAACCAGGGTCAGGTCTACGAGAGCTTCAACATGGCCCAGCTGTGGAAGCTGCCGGCCATCTACATCATCGAGAACAACCAGTACGCCATGGGCACGAGCATCGAGCGCTCGTCGTCCACGACCGAGCTGTACATGCGCGGCGCCAGCTTCGGCATCCCGGGCGAGCAGGTCGACGGCATGGACGTGCTGGCGGTCCGCGACGCCACGGCCCGCGCCGTGAAGCGCGCCCGTGAAGGCGGCGGCCCCTACATCCTGGAAGTGAAGACCTACCGCTATCGCGGTCACTCCATGTCGGATCCGGCCAAATACCGGTCCAAGGAAGAGGTCGACGAGGTCAAGAAGACCCGTGACCCGATCGATCACGTGAAGATGCTGCTCGAACAGGCCAAGGCCACCGAGGACGAGCTGAAAGTCATCGACAACGAGATCAAGGCCATCGTCGCCGAGGCCGTTCAGTTCGCTCAAGAGAGCCCGGAGCCCGATCCGTCCGAGCTCTATACCGACGTCTACGTGGAGGCCTGATCGTGACGGACATTTTGATGCCGGCGCTGTCCCCCACGATGGAAGAGGGCACGCTGACCAAGTGGCACATCAAGGCCGGGGACGTCGTGTCCGCGGGCCAGGTGATCGCCGAGATCGAAACCGACAAGGCGACGATGGAAGTCGAGGCCGTGGATGAGGGCGAAGTGCTCGAAATCCTGGTTCCCGAAGGTTCGGAGAACGTGAAGGTCAACACGCCCATCGCCCGTCTGGCGGGCGAAAGCGGCGCCGCCGCGCCGGCGCCCAAGGCTGACGGGCCCAAGGCCGAGGCCGCTCCGGCGGTCGCGACCTCCGGCTCCGGCGAGAAGGAAGAGAAGACCGACGACACCGCCGCCGGTCCGAAGGTCGAACTGCGCGACCCGGAAGTCCCGGCCGACGCCAAGCTGGTCAAGACGACCATCCGCGACGCCCTGCGCGACGCCATGGCCGAGGAAATGCGCCGCGATGACCGGGTCTTCCTGATCGGCGAGGAAGTCGCCCAGTACCAGGGCGCCTACAAGGTCAGCCGCGAGCTGCTGCAGGAGTTCGGCGACCAGCGCGTCGTTGACACCCCGATCACCGAGCACGGCTTCGCCGGCCTGGGCGTCGGCGCCGCCATGGCGGGCCTGAAGCCGATCGTCGAGTTCATGACGTTCAACTTCGCCATGCAGGCGATCGACCACATCATCAACTCCGCCGCCAAGACGCTGTACATGTCGGGCGGTCAGATCCGCGCGCCGATCGTGTTCCGCGGCCCCAACGGCGCGGCCAGCCGCGTCGGCGCCCAGCACAGCCAGGACTATTCGGCCTGGTACGCCCAGATCCCGGGCCTGAAAGTCGTCGCGCCCTATGATGCGGCCGACGCCAAGGGCCTGATGAAGGCGGCGATCCGCGATCCCAACCCCGTCGTCTTCCTCGAGCACGAGATGATGTACGGGCTGGAGTTCGACGTGCCGGAGATCGAGGACTGGGTCGTGCCGATCGGCAAGGCCAAGGTCCGCCGCGAAGGCACGGACGTCACCATCACCGCGCACAGCCGCATGGTCGGCTTCGCCCTGCAGGCCGCCGAACAGCTGGCCGGCGAAGGCATCAGCGTCGAGGTCGTAGACCTGCGCACCCTGCGTCCGCTGGACACCGAGACCATCGTCGAGAGCGTCAAGAAGACCAGCCGTCTGGTCTCGGCCGAAGAAGGCTGGGGTCCGATGGGTGTCGGCGCCGAGGTCGTGGCCCGGGTGATCGAGCATGCCTTCGACTACCTGGACGCTCCGCCGCTGCGGGTGCACCAGGAAGACGTGCCGCTGCCCTACGCCGCCAACCTGGAAGCCCTGTCGCTGCCGGGCGTGGACAAGATCATCAAGGCCGTGAAGCAGGTGATGGCATGAGCGAGCCCAGCGATTTCCAGCTGACGACGCCCGATAGCATCGCCGCCGATCCGGAAGCCATCGAGATCATCCGCATGTGGTGGTCGAAGAATCAGCCGGTAATGTCGGTGAAGCCCGCCTTCAACAACCCGGCCCAGTTCGGCGAGCTGCTGGCCATCGCCGCGCGCCACATGGCCTACGGTTACGCCGTGCGTCACGGCCACAATGAGAAGGAGGCGTACAACCGCATCCTTCAGGGGCTGAGCGAGGCGATCAAGGCCGACAACGTCCAGACGGTCGCGGAGCCGACCGCGCCCTCCGGGAGCGTGCAATGACCGACATCCTGATGCCCGCCCTGTCTCCGACCATGGAGGAGGGCGTCCTGAGCAAGTGGCACGTCAAGGCGGGCGACGTGGTCAAGGCCGGCGACGTGATCGCCGAGATCGAAACCGACAAGGCCACGATGGAAGTCGAGGCCGTCGACGAAGGCGAGATCACCGAGATCCTCGTGGCCGAAGGGACCGAGGGCGTGAAGGTGAACACCCCCATCGCGCGTTTGAAGGATGAAGGCGGCGCGGCCGCTCCGGCGCCGAAGGCTGACGCGCCCAAGGCCGCTGAAGCGGCGAAGGCGGAAACCGCGGCGCCGGTCCCCGCCGAGGCCCCCAAGGCTGCTCCGGCTCCGGTCGCCGCTCCCGCCTCGGTGAAGACCGCCGACGGCGGCCGCCTGTTCGCCTCGCCCCTGGCGCGCCGTCTGGCCGCCCAGGCCGGCGTGGACCTGGCCTCGGTCAAGGGCACCGGTCCGCACGGCCGCATCGTCAAGCGCGACATCGAGGCCGCGGGCAAGGGCGGCGCCAAGCCGGCTTCGGCCGCTGCCGCCGCTTCGGGCATCGCCTCGCGTCCGGTGCAGTCGCTGGCCCAGATGGGCATCCCGGACGGCAGCTACGACCTGATCCCGCTGGACGGCATGAAGAAGGCCATCGCCCGGCGCATGGTCGAGGCGGTCCAGCAGGTGCCGCACTTCCCGCTGTTCATCGACGTCGAGATCGACGCGCTGCTGGCCGCGCGCGCCAAGGTCAACGCCCTGCTTGAGAAGAGCGGTGTGAAGGTCTCGGTCAACGACTTCGTCATCAAGGCCGCCGCCATGGCCCTGAAGGCTGTGCCGGAAGCCAACGCCAGCTACACGCCGGAAGGTATCGCCATGCACCACAACGCCGACGTGGCGATGGCGGTGGCGATCGACGGCGGCCTGATCACCCCGATCATCCGCAAGGCCGAACTGAAGTCGCTCTCGCAGATCGCCACCGAGTCCAAGGACCTGGCCAAGCGCGCCCGCGACCGCAAGCTGAAGCCGGAAGAGTTCCAGGGCGGCACCTTCTCTGTATCCAACCTGGGCATGTTCGGCATCAAGTCGTTCTCGTCGATCATCAACGAGCCGCAGGGC
>NZ_JAHFPF010000270.1 GCF_023259385.1 Brevundimonas sp.
TGGATGTGGTCGATCATCGCCGGGTCGTCGATCGCCGGGTCGGTGTCGGGCTGCACCACGATGGTGGTGACGCCGCCCGCCGCCGCCGACAGGCTGGCGGACTTCAGCGTCTCCTTCGGCTCGGCCCCCGGCTCGCCGGTCTTGACCCGGATGTCGATCAGGCCGGGCGCCAGGCACAGGCCGCCCGCGTCGACCGCCTCGACCCCGTCCGGCGCCTGGGCATGGACGCCGTGGATCACCTCGGTGATGACCCCGTCGACGATCAGGACCGCGCCGGGGCCGTCATAGTCCGTGGCCGGATCCAGCAGGCGGGCGTTCAGGATGGCGAGGGCCGTCATGCCGAGGCTCCTTCGCGGCGCGCGGACAGGGCGGCCAGCACGGCCATGCGCGCGGCCACCCCCATCTCCACCTGGTCCTGGATCAGCGACACCGTCAGGTCGTCGGCCACTTCGGAATCGATCTCCACGCCCCGGTTCATCGGTCCCGGGTGCATCACCTTCGCACCGGGCCGGGCCCAGGACAGCTTTTCGCGGTCCAGGCCCCAGAAGCGGAAATACTCGCGGGTCGAGGGCACCAGCGCACCTTCCATCCGCTCCAGCTGAAGACGCAGCATCATCACGACATCAACGCCTTGCAGGCCATCCTTCATGTCGTGGAAGACCTCGCAACCCCAGCGGTCGGCGTCGCCGGGCACCAGGGTCGGCGGCCCGATCAGCCGCACGCGCGCGCCCATCATCGACAGCAGGGCGACATTGGAGCGCGCCACCCGGCTGTGGGCGATGTCGCCGCAGATGGCGATCGTCAGTCCGCCTACGTCGCCGAACGCCCGGCGCAGGCTGAGCAGGTCCAGCAGGGCCTGGGTCGGGTGCTCATGGCGTCCGTCGCCGGCGTTCACCACCGCGCAGCCGACCTTCTGCGACAGCAGGGCCGCCGCGCCCGAGGCCCCGTGGCGCACCACCAGCACGTCGGGCTTCATGGCGTTCAGCGTCGCCGCCGTGTCGATCAGGGTCTCGCCCTTGGTGACGGAGGACGTCCGGGGCGACAGCGCCGTCACATCGGCGCCCAGCCGCTTGGCCGCGATCTCGAACGAAGCGCTGGTCCGGGTCGAGCTCTCGAAGAACAGGTTCATCACCGTCCGGCCGCGCATGATGTCCAGGGACTTCGCGCTCTGCCGGTTGAAGTCGACGAAGGCGTCGGCCAGGTCCAGCAGGGGCGGGACGGTCGCGGCGTTCAGATCGCCTGCGGACAGGAAATGGTCGCGGGGAAACGGCGCCAGCCGTTCGTGAATCAGGTCGGTGACATCAGGCTGGGTCATCGAGGCCCGCCTATAGGCGGTCGCTACGCCAAATGGAACAGCGCCAGGAGGATCGGAATGCTCAGAGCGCTGCCGACCGTCGTCAACGCCACGATCCCGGCCATCAGCGGGGCGTCGCCGCCCATCTGCCGCGCCAGGATGTAGCTGGCCGCCGCGCCGGGCGCCGCGCCGCACAGCAGGGCGATGCCCTGCGCCGTCTCGTCGCCGCCGTACAGGACGCACAGGCCCCACATCAGCGGCGGGGTGATCACCAGCTTCACGAACGACACCGCCCCGATGGTCAGCCTGCGCCGCGCCACTTCGGCGAAGCTCAGGCCCGCGCCCGCCACGATCAGGCCCAGCGGCAGGGCCGCCCCGCCCAGCAGCTCCAGGGTATCGGAAATCCCCGGCAGGCGCGGCACGCCGCCCAGGTTCAGCGCCAGCCCGACCAGGCAGGCCAGCAGGATGGGGTTGGACAGGATCGCCCTGGTCAGCGCCCATGGCGACATCGACCGCTGGTCGGCGCCCCATTTCACCAGCACGATCACGCACAGGATGTTGGTCACCGGGATCATGGCCGCGATCACCACCGCCGCCAGCGCCAGCCCGTCGGGGCCGTAGACCGACAGGATGACCGGCAGGAAGACAAAGCTGTTCCACCGGATCGCGCCCTGGAAGACGCTGGTGTAGGCCGGGCCGTCGATCTTCATCAGCGGCTTCAGGGCCAGCGTCAGGGTCGCGATGATCAGCACGCTGGTCACCGAGGCCGCCCCCGCCGCGCCGGCGCCGCCGCCCGAGATGTCGGCGTTCCAGATCGCCGGGATCAGGAAGCCCGGGTACAGGATGTGGATCGACAGCTTCTCGATCGGCCGCCAGGCCGCGTCGGGCAGGAAGTCGGACTTGCGCAGGCCGTAGCCGATGGCGATCAGCACGAAGACGGGCAGGACCCCGGCCAGCAGCGCCGCCATCAGGGACGCAGCCGGTCCAGCGCGCCCTGCAGGATCCAGGCGGCGGCGGTGCGGTCCACCACATTGGCCCGGCGCTTGCGGTTCAGGTCCAGTTCCTCGATCAGGAAGCGCTCGACCGCGCTGGTCGACAGCCGCTCGTCCTGGAAGGCGCAGGGCACCGCGCGGATGCGCTGCAGATTGCGGGCGAAGGCGCGGCAGGACTGGGCGCGCGGCCCCTCGCTGCCGTCCATGTTCAGCGGCAGGCCGATCACCAGTCCCGAGGCCCGGCGTCCATCCATCAGCTTCAGCACGGCGTTCGCGTCGTCTGTGAATTTGGTCTTGCGGATCAGCTGCAGCGGGCTGGCGATGATCCGGGTGGCGTCGGACGCGGCCACGCCGATGGTCTTCTCGCCCAGATCCAGCCCCAGCCACGGCGTGCCCGACGGGGTCTGTTCGGCCAGTTCTTCAAGGGTCAGGACTGTCACACCGTCGCGGTAGGACTGGCGGTCGGCTGTGTCAAAGTGCAAACAGACCTATCGCTGATATGGGGAAGCATCCGATGAAGCATCCGCTCCTGTTCGTATCCGCCCTCGTCGTTCTCGCAGCCTGCGATTCCGGTACCGAAAGCCGCAAGGACGCCGTCCCGACCGTCGAAGCCCCGCCGGCCGCCGCGGAGCAGACCCCGGTCACGCCGCTGGTCGCCGCCGGCCCCGCCGCCACGGTCCAGCCGACGACCGACATGACCATCCAGTGGGCCGCCTCGGTCGTGCAACTGGATCCGCTGACGAAGCAGGGCGGGCCGACGGTCAAGCTGTTCGGCACGGCCGGCGGCGACCCGGCCATGAACGGCCTCTACACCGACATCGCCTTCTTCCAGTCGTCGGCCGAGGGCTGGGCCGTGTTCCGTATCGGCGACTTCCTCGACTACCGCGTCCTGTCCGAGGCCCCGGGCCGCGTCGATCTGCAGATCTCGGAGAGCGTCATGGACGAGGCGACCGGCCAGATCGGCCGTCGCGAGCGTCGCCTCATCGTCGCCTGGACGCCGGGCGCGGACGAGGCGCCGCCCGCGACGATCACCGTCACGCCGGCCCGGTGACCCGATCCGACGAGTTGGCCCGCAACCGGGCGACGGTCGCGGGCTATGACGCCTCCGCCGAGAGCTATGCGGCGGAAACGGATCACGCGCCGACATCGGACCATGTCGAGGCCCTGGAGCGTCTGGTCGCCTGGGTCGGGCCGGGCGGTCGGGTGCTTGAGGTCGCGTCCGGCCCCGGCTGGGACGCCGACCGGCTCGAGGCCATGGGCGTGCAGGTCCGGCGCACCGATCTGTCGGACGGCTTTATCGCCTTCCAGCGGAACCGCGGACGCGTCGTCGAGTCTCTGGACGTGATCACCGGCGACCTCGGCGGTCCCTGGGACGGGATCGTCGCGCTCTACGTCATCCAGCACATCGGGCGAGACCTGGTCGAGGGCGTGGTCGCCCGGATCGCGGCGGCGCTCCATCCGGGCGGAACGCTCCTGATGTCGTTTCAGGCCGGTGACGGCGAGCGGCTCTCGGAGGCGCCGGAAGGCGTCTATCAGGTGGTCCAGTGGGCCGAGGCGGCCATGGCGGCGCTCCTGTCGCGTCATGGGCTGTTGATCGACCGCCGCTGGGTGTTCGAGGGCCGGGAAGGGCAGTGGATCACGGTGATCGCGCGCCGAACGGAGGATGCCCGCCCGATCGGCGACGGTTAAGCTCCGGCTAACGCCTCATCGGCCAAGGTAGGCGCGGGACAAAACGTCCCGCGGTCGCGTCCCCGCGTCCGCTCCGGAAAACTGGACGTACGTCGATGTCGCTGTTCAGCGTCAATACGAACGTGGGCGCCATGATCGCCCTGCAGAACCTCGCGGTGATCAACCGCGAGCTGCTGACGACCCAGAACCGCATTTCCACCGGCCTGAAGATCTCCAGTCCCAAGGACGACGGCGCCATCTGGGCCATCGCACAGGGACAGCGCGCGGAGTCCAAAGCCTACAACGCCGTCATCGCCTCGCTGCAGCGCGGGCAGTCCGCCGTCGATGTGGGCCTGGCCGCGGGCGAGACCGTCTCGGACCTGCTGTCCCAGATGCGCGAGAAGATGACGGCGGCGTCCGACACCTCCCTGACCACGGCCAACCGGCAGGCGCTGAACGAGGACTACAAGGCGCTGCGCAGCCAGATCGACATCGTCGTCGGCAACGCCGGCTTCAACGGTCTGAACCTCGTCGGCCCGGCCGCCTCCGCCCGGGGCGTGAAGGCGCTGGCCGACACGCGCGGCGGGACCAGTATCGACGTCGACGCCATCGACCTGCCGACCTCCGGCGCGATCCTGTCAGGCCTGCCCGCCGATCT
>NZ_JAHFPF010000271.1 GCF_023259385.1 Brevundimonas sp.
TTCGCGTGATTTCGGCTTCGCCTGGACCTCGCGTTTCTGCCTTCAGATCGCAGCCAGCGTCGTGAACGCCTACATGCTGTTCTATCTCGCCGATCACGCCCGCTACGCCGAGCAGTTTCCGGGATCGACCGTCGAGAGCGGCCTGGCCAGACTGATCGCCCTGTCCACGGTTCTCGTCGTGGTCTCCGGCTTCCTGGGCGGTCTGGCTTCGGACCGATGCAACCGGCGCAAGGGCTTCATCCTGCTCGCCGCCGGCCTGATGGCCGCGGGTCTGATGGTGTTCGCCGGCTGGCCCGGATGGCCAGGCCCGCTCATCGGCTACGGCCTCTATGGCGTCGGGTTCGGCCTCTACACGACGGTCGACGCCGCCCTGGTGGCGCAGGTTCTGCCGTCCCGCCGGGACGCGGCCCGCGACCTCGGGATCATGAACCTGACCAACACCCTGCCCACCGTGCTGGCGCCCGGGCTGGTCCTCGTCGCCCTCGGTGCGGACCGTCAGTCCTGGCCGCAACTGATGAGCCTGATCGCCGTGATCGCCCTTCTCGGCGGAGCCGCCGTGCTGGGGGTTCGGCGGGTGCGCTGATACGAGAGTTGTCCGCCGGTGGGACCCAGCAGCCTTGACGGCGGCGGGATCGCCCTGTTGCCCTCCCCCGTCATCTCTCGGGAGCCGCGATGTTTCACCGTTCCATTCGGCCACGCGCCCTGCTGCTCCTGTCGACGGTCCTGCTGCTGTGCATCGCTGCGCCGTTCCCGGCGTCCGCCGCGGATCGGCCGACCGCCCATCAGGCGGCGGAGGCGATGGGCAAGGGCTTCAACCTGGGCCAGATGTTCGACAACAGTCAGCATCCGGCCACGCTTGAAACCGCGCGCCCGAAGATCGACGCCTACTACGCGCGCGGCTTTCGCGTGGTCCGGATTCCGGTCACCTGGACCGAGGCTGTCGATGGCGCGACCCTGGCCGATCCCGACACCGGTCGCCTGGACCGAGCCTCGCCGCGCCTCGCCCAGCTGGAGGCGGTGATCGATTACGCCCTCTCCCGCCCCGGCCTCCACGTGGTGATCAACGCCCACCATGAGAGCAGACTGAAGGATCACGGGCGCGGCGATGTCCTGGCGCAGTTGTGGGCCGATATCAGCACGACCTTCCACAACCGGGACGGACGGCTGATCTTCGAGATCCTCAATGAGCCCCACTTGAGCAATCACGACCCCATGCCGCCCGAAACCCTGCGGGCCATGACCGGACAGGCCTATGCGCGCATCCGGCGGACCGATCCTGAGCGCATCGTGGTCATAGGCGGCAACCAGTGGTTCGGCGCGCACGAAATGGCCACGACATGGCCGAACCTCGACGCGGTGGGCGGCGGCGCCGACCCCTACGTCATGGCGACCTTCCACCACTACAATCCCTGGACCTTCGCCGGCGACAACCAGGGCGACTACGCCGACCCCTGGACCGAAGAGGACATGGCCGGCCCGATGCGGGTGATGGCGAACTGGGCCGCGACGACCGGCGGCGGCATGCCGGTCTTCATCGGCGAATGGGGCGTCGGCTGGAAAAGCCGCCACGCGACCATGAACTGCAACAACATCCGGCTTTGGTACGCGCGTTTCGACGCGGTTCACGCCAAGGCGATGGGCATGCCCACCGCCGTCTGGGACGACGGCGGCTGGTTCCAGATTTTCGACCACGACGCCAACGCCTTCTCCAGCAATCTCATCGACTGCATCGACGGCGCCTGCAGGTGGGCCGGCGTCAGCCGGTTCAACGAAGACTGCCTCTAGGCAGGCCGCTGGACGGCGCCCGGAAACACCCATCGGGCATTTGACGCATTCATATCTCTCGAGTTATGAGACAACTCATAGCCACAGAGTTATACGTTTTGACCGAAGCCCATGACATCCTGTTCCGCACGCTCGCCGATCCGACCCGGCGCGCCATCTTCGAGCGGCTGTGCCGCGACGGGGAGCAGACGGTCGCGGCCCTGACGGCGCGCGCGGGCGTGTCCCAGCCTGCGGTGTCCAAACATCTGGGCGTGCTGAAACAGGCCGGACTGGTGCGCGACCGGCCTGAGGGCCGTCAGACCCATTACAGCGCGCAGCTGGAGGCCCTGGCGCCGTTGGCGGACTGGACCGGCCGAATGAACGGCTTCTGGGAAAACCTCGAAAACCTGCTCACAAGGATGGACCAATGACCTCGACCGAAACCCGCTCCGTCATCATCGAGCGGGAGTTCGCCTTCCCGCCCGAAAAGCTGTGGCGCGCCCTGACGCAGCCCCATCTGATGGAGGAATGGCTGATGAAGACCGATTTCGAACCCGTCGCGGGCCGCAAATTCAACCTGCGCGGCGAATGGGGCGGCGTGCTGAACGGCGAGGTCCTGACCGTCGAGCCCAACCGGACTCTGGCCTACACCTGGGACTTCGCCCACGACGACCCGGCCTACAACCTGTCCAGCGTGGTGACCTTCACCCTGACCCCGACGGCGGACGGCACGCACCTTCGCATGGAGCAGGCCGGCTTCCGACCCGACCAGAAACAGGCGCTCGGCGGCGCCACCCACGGCTGGCGGCAGTTCCTCGACAATCTGGATCAACTGCTGGTGCGGGGCGCCGAGTGACCGGGAAGCCCGTCCTGCTGTCCGGCGACAACCCGCAGATCGCCAAGGGCTATGGCGACGCCCCGGTGCAGGCGTGGATCGACGCCATTCCCGGCTGGAAAAGCCTTCTCGCCCGCCGCCTCGACGCCCTGATCGTCGAGGCGGTCCCCGGCGTCCGCAAGGCCGTGAAGTGGAACTCGCCGCTCTATGGCGTCGAGGACGGCTGCTGGTTCCTCGGGATGCACGGCTTCACCGGCTACGTGAAGGTCAGCTTCTTCAGAGGCGCCGAGTTGGAACCGCCGCCGCCCGGACCGTCCAAACAGAAGCTGGTGCGTTACCTCGACATCCACGAGGCGGACACGCTCGACGAGGCCCGGTTCGTCGATTGGGTGAAACAGGCCGGCCGGTTGCCCGGCGAAAAGATGTGAAAGGCGCGACGACCATGACAATGACCTCCACCCTGTCCGACGACGTCGGCCCCTCCGCCTCCGCCCTGATCGATGACCGCATCGCAACGCTGGACGACTGGCGCGGCGAGACCCTGGCCCGCGTCCGCGCCCTGATCCACGAGGCTGATCCCGAGGTGGTCGAGACCTGGAAATGGCGCGGCGTGCCCGTGTGGGAGCACGCGGGCATCCTGTGCACTGGTGAGACCTACAAGGCCGCGGTCAAGCTGACCTTCGCCAAGGGCGCCGCCCTGCCGGACCCGACCGGCCTGTTCAACGCCGGCCTGGACGGCGGAACCCGCCGCGCCATCGACCTTCCAGAGGGCGCGGCGCTTGACCCGACCGCCTTCAAGGCCCTGATCCGGGCGGCGATCGAACTGAATAGCCGAAAGAAAACAAAGACCCGCTGACCGCCGCAGCGAATTCTGCGTCGGCCATGTCACCCTCCGCGTCCGCGCTTCGTCCTTGCTGGCATGAGCCCGGCCAAACGGCCGGCGCACGCAGGGAGAAGCAGGATGAAGATCGTCGTCATCGGAGGCACCGGCCTGATCGGCTCGCGCGTCGTGGAAAGGCTGCGCCGGCAAGGCCATGAGGTGCTGGCCGCATCGCCCAACACCGGCGTCAACACCCTCACCGGCGAAGGCCTGGCCGAGGCGCTGCAGGGCGCCCAGGTCGTGATCGACGTGGCCAACTCGCCGTCGTTCACGGATGAGGCGGCGATGGACTTCTTCCGCACCGCCGGGACCAACCTGCTGGCCGCCGAGGCCGCCGCGGGAGTCGGCCACCACATCGCCCTGTCCGTCGTCGGGACCGAGCGGCTGCAGGCCAGCGGCTATTTCCGCGCCAAGCTGGTGCAGGAAGAGCTGATCAGGACGTCGCCGACGCCCTGGACCATCCTGCGCTCGACCCAGTTCTTCCCCTTCATCACCGGCATCATCCAGTCCGGCGCCGTGGGCGACGAAGTGCATCTGCCGGCCGCCCTGATCCAGCCGGTTTCGGCCGACGACGTGGCGGCGGCGCTCGTCGACCTGGCCCTGGGCGCGCCGGTCAACGGCACGGTGGAGATCGCCGGCCCCGAAGCCATTCGCCTGACCGACTTCGCCGAGGAATATCTGAGCACGATGGAGGATCGCCGCCCGGTGATCGCCGACCCGACCTCCCTGTATTTCGGCGCGGCCCTGCGGGACGACACCCTGACGCCGGGGCCGAACCCGCTGCTGGGCAAGGACACGCTCGAAGACTGGCTGCGCCAGTCGATCAGCGCGGACTGAGGGAAAGCACCATGAAGCTCTACTACTCTCCCCTCGCCTGCAGCCTCGCGGACCACATCGCCCTGCGCGAAGCCGGGTTCACGTTCGATCTGGAACGGGTCGACCTGCGCACCCACCGCACGGAGACCGGCGTGGATTTCCACACCGTCAGCGCCAAGGGCTACGTCCCGGCGCTGATCCTCGACGACGGCCAGATGATCACCGAGAACGTCGCCCTGCTGGATTGGATCGACGGCCAGTCCCACACCCTGACGAACCCCGGTCCGCTGGGCCGGACCCGGGTGCTGGAGGCGCTG